>CALLKY010000021.1 GCA_938083135.1 uncultured Alphaproteobacteria bacterium
TCAGAAAAGCCGCCGCCCGTAATCTCCCAGATCTCTGGGACGCCATCCGAGACGCCATCGACGACCTCACGCCAAACGACTGCAGGAGCTACTTCACAGCTGCAGGCTATGAACCAGAATGATGGGAATCTGCTCTAGTATATTGCAAACTACTGCTTGATAGCCCAAACGTTGCCCTTAATAAGAGGTACGAGAGGTCTCACGACAACATGGACAGGCGGCGATTGACTACATGGTTTGAAGTCGGAGGCTCAGCGCTTGCGATTGCATATGCACTCTTGATCGCGTCAAACACGGGAAATGAGATTCTAGGGTTTTCCTTGCTGCTCATCTCATCCTGCCTATTTGCTGGATGGGGTATCATCGACAAACGATGGGCGTTTTTAGCGCTTCAATTCTTCTATGCTGTTTCTGCCATTATCGGCCTAGTCCGGTGGTCATAGAAAGTGGCCGGGGTAGGGTAAATCTGTTCAGACTCCTTGCATTTCTGAACACTCCAACAACGACGGAAGTGATCCATGAAAGCCGTAGGTTTCGAAGAATACTTGCCGATTGACGCGCCGAACGCCTTTCTGGACCTTGAATTGGCGAAACCTGTGCCTGAGGGTCAGGATATTCTCGTCGCTGTGAAAGCCATTGCGATCAACCCGGTTGATACCAAGGTGCGCGCCAATCGGGGCGTTCCGGCAAAGGTCGAGGATGGCCCTCGGGTTATTGGCTATGATGCAAGCGGTGTCGTTGAAGCTGTCGGGCCAGACGCGAGGCTTTTCAACGTGGGGGATACCGTTTGGTATGCGGGCGACATCACGCGGTCCGGCTGCAATGCTGAATTTCATCTGGTGGATGAGCGGATTGTCGGCCGCGCGCCAAAATCGCTTGGCTTTGCAGAGGCAGCCGCCCTTCCCCTCACCACAATCACGGCCTATGAGGCGTTCTTTGATCGGCTTGGTATTGACCGGAATGGTGCGAACAAAGGCCAGAGCATCCTGATCATCGGTGCTGGTGGCGGTGTTGGCTCTATCGGCATTCAACTGGCAAAACATGCAGGCCTGACCGTCATCGCCACCGCATCCCGCCCCGAGACAGAGGCCTGGGTAAAGACGCTTGGCGCAGACCATGTCGTCAACCACCGCGAGGATATGGTCGCCCAGGTGCGCGCACTCGGCATGCAGTTCGTGGATCACATCGCGATCTTCAATGACATGCGCCATTGGGATACGGCGGTTGAACTGATCCGCCCACAAGGCGGCATAGTCTCCATCGATGATACGAACCTGCCAATGCCTATGGACGTTATGAAAATGAAATCCGCCAGCTTCCACTGGGAATTCATGTTCGCCCGCGCCATGCACCAAACGCCAGACATGATTGAGCAACACAAGCTACTAACCTGGGTCGCTGGGGAGATCGATCGCGGTGCCATGCGCACCACACTTGATGCGGTGCTGACGCCAATCAACGCTGCCAATATGCGCGAAGCCCACAGGCTGGTTGAAACAGGCCGGGCCAAAGGAAAGGTCGTCGTCGAAGGGTTCTAACGCCCGCGCTGGTCACTGAGTGGCGCATATGGTGTAGCCGATATAGTCTTCCTGCCAATCTCCCGATGACTGCAGGATCTGACCTCCCCATGGCGCACGAAGACAAAATTGCTGAACTGGAACGGCGGCGCGCAGAAGCGCGTGCAATGGGGGGCGAGCGCAAGCTGGCGGCGCGGCGGAATGCCGGCGTCCTCAATGCGCGGGAACGGTTGGATTATCTGCTGGACGATGGGTCCTTTCTGGAAGCAGGCCTGCACGCCTACTCGATCCGCCCCGAAACGCGGGAGAAATCCGCTGCGGACGGTAAGATCGCTGGGTATGGCATGATTGATGGACGGCCCGCAGCACTGGTCGCGAATGATTTCACGGTTCTGGGGGCGTCCTCATCCCAGGTGAACATGAAAAAAATGGGGCACATGAAGAAGACCGCGCGGGAACGCCGGATGCCTCTGGTCTTGCTTGGCGAAAGCAGCGGCGGCCGGATGCCAGACCGCATGGGCGCATCAGGCCGCGCCACCATCGGCCAGGATCGCGAAGAATACCGCCGGACACGGGATACGCCTTGGGTCTCAACACTGATGGGCCAGTCATATGGCTCCTCCACCTGGTACAGCGTGATTTCGGACGTCGTGTTTGCCCGCAAAGGTGCCGTAATGGCTGTCACCAGCCCGCGCGTTACCTCTATAGCCATTAGCCAGGATATTTCGGCGGAAGAACTTGGTGGGTGGGAACTGCACGCCAAAACCACCGGCCTCGTCGATGCCGCATTCGATACTGATGAAGAAGTGCTGGACGCGGTCAAAACCTACCTCTCCTACATGCCATCCTATGCGGGTGAGGCACCGCCCCGCGCGGCACCGGGGGCCGCCGATGATCAGGAGAAGCTGCTAGAGCTCGTGCCCGAAACCCGGCGGCGCGTCTATGACATGCGCAAAGTGCTGAATGTCATTGCGGACCAAGGCTCAATCTTTGAGCTGAAGGCACTGTTTGGGCGGGCTGTCATCACTGCATTCGCGCGGATCGAGGGCCGGGTCGTTGGCTTCCTTGCGAACAATCCCCGTTTCAAAGCAGGCGCCATTGACCCCGACGCCTGCGATAAAGCCGTGTCCTTCATTGTACTGTGCGACAGCTTCAACATTCCCCTGATCTCTATGGTCGATCAGCCCGGTTTCTTTATCGGTGTCGAGGGGGAACGGAAGCGTGCGCCGGGCAAGATCATGAATTGGATGAACGCACTCGCCCAAGTCACTGTGCCGCGCTTTAGCGTGATTGTGCGCAAAAGCTTTGGCCAAGCCTATCTGAATATGGGCGGTGGGCGGAACGCGGACGAAGTGCTGGCCTGGCCAATGGCAGACCTGGGATTCATGGAGCCCAGACTCGCCGTAAACGTGTTGCATGGGATCAAGGCCGAAGACGACCCGGAGCGTTTCGAAGCCCTGGCAGCAGAGCTTGAACGCGATACTGAAGCCTGGGATTTGGCCGGGCTATATGAAGCACAATACGTCATCGACCCCCGCGAAACCCGCGCGCATCTTGCCCGGTTGCTAGAAGTTTATGAGGGCCGGCAGGTTGGCGAACACCATCTGTCCAACTGGCCAACAACCTTCTAGAACTTAGGTTTCCTGCGGGATGGATCCTGCTATCTCGCTGATTTCCAGATTTTCCCAGACCCTACCGGCCAAAATTGCCGGGCAGGCAAATCTTGCCTGCAGATCTTGCCGCCCATTTCCGCTGGCCCGGCACTTTCTGCCGTCCCGGTTGGGGCACCAGAACGGCGCTCCCGCCCCCTTCCCCGCCAGGCCTCCCAAAAGCCCCGTGCTCCACCCACGGACCTTTTTGCGGTTAAGCTAGGTGCAAACCACTTCCAGGAGCAGCACCCATGAGCATCGACTTCACAGACGAGCAGCGCCAAATTCAGGAAAACGTTGAGCGGCTCTGCGCTGATTTTGGCGACGAATACTGGCTTGAACGCGACAGTGACGGCCGGTTCCCGGAAGATTTCTGCCAGATGATCGCCGACCAGGGCTATATGGGCATCGCCATCCCTGAAGAATATGGCGGGTCCGGCCTCGGCATCACTGAAGCGGCGATCCTGATGCAGGCGATTTCCGGGTCTGGTGCAGGGAATGGCGGGGTCTCATCCGTTAGCCTTGGCATATTCGGCCTTAATCCGGTCGTGAAATATGGAACCCACGAACAGAAGTCACGCATGTTGCCGCCGGTCATAAGCCGTCAGGACATCGCCTGCTTTGGCGTGACGGAACCCAATACTGGTCTCGACACAACCCGCCTTAAAACCAAGGCTGTTCGCAAAGGTGACCACTATGTGGTGCACGGCCAGAAAACTTGGATGAGCACAGCCCAGGTCGCCAACAAAGTCCTGCTGATCGCCCGCACGGCGGATGAAGGCGAAACTGCCCGGCCAATGGATGGCCTCACCCTATTCTACACGGACCTCGACCGCTCCAAGGTCGAGATTCGCGAGATCGAGAAGATGGGTCGGAAATGCGTCGATTCCAATCAGGTATTCATCGACGGCCTGGAAATACCCGTTGAAAACCGCATTGGCGATGAGGGCAAAGGGTTTCGCTACTTGTTGGATGGCATCAACCCGGAACGCATCCTAATCGCTGCTGGCCTCATCGGGCTTGGCCGCCGGGCGCTGAAACGTGCGACCGATTACGCCAATGATCGCGTGGTGTTTGGCCGGCCCATCGGTCAGAATCAAGCGATCCAGCACCCCCTTGCCCAATCCTGGGCGGAGCTTGAGGCCGCTAACCTGATGGCCTTTCGCGCCGCCCAGCTTTACGACCGCAAGGAAGATGCTGGTGCCATGGCCAATGCCGCTAAATATCTGGCGGGCGAGGCCACATTCAACGCCTGCAACAACGCAATCCTTACCCATGGCGGCATGGGCTACGCCAAGGAATTCCATGTGGAGCGGTATCTGCGCGAGGCGATTATTCACCGTATCGCGCCGATCACGCCCCACATGGTGCTCTGCTATATCGCGGAACGGGTGCTGGGCCTGCCTAAGTCGTACTGACGCTATCCGCCTGCCGCTTCCCGATACGCGCCGTTGCCGCCATGGCAAGGCCGACACCGAGCAGCAGCAGGCCAGAGCCGATCAAAAGCGCATCATCCTCACTCATCAGCATCACGTAGAACGCGGCGTAGAGGATCGCGAGCGCGCCGCCAGCACCCGCGCCGCGCTTGAATGACGACAAGGATGCACCGACATAGGCACCGTTCATCAATGCAATCACGGCAGCGGCACTGATGTAAGCGCCAGCGAGGCCTATCCGTTCAGCCAATGAAATCAGCAGCAGATAAAACAGGGCCAGCGAAAGCCCGACCAACCCATATTGCGCCGGGTGCAGTCGCCGCCCGCCGAACCGTTCCAGCACGAAGCAGGCAAGGAAGGTAAGCGCCACAAACAGCACGCCGTATTTCACTGCCCGCTCTGCGCCCACGTAGAAGTCATCAGGCCGCGCATGCCTGAAACCGATGGCACCTTGGACAGCGTCTGCCAGAAGGCTCTTTGCGTGGTCGCCATGCCATACCGCACCATAACCACGGGCCAATGCCGGAACGGCCCACGACGCTGAGAAGCCCTCCGCCGTCACCTCCCGTGTTCCTGGAAGCGGCGCGCCCTGGAAGCTTGGGTGGGGCCAGTCACCTTCAATCACAAGCTGGCTGGTTTTCGCAGCTGGGGCCATGAAGAAACCACCGGATCCCTTAAGGTTAAGTGCAGTTTTAAAGGCCACCCGCGCACCTGGTTCTGAGCGGCTGGCAAAGTTCACCCGGGCATGGATCGCGCCAAACCGGGCGTCCGCACCACCGGATTGTGGATAGTCCCGATAGGCAGGCGATGTTTGCTTGATTCGACCAAACATCCGCCCCGCGAACCCAGGCGCACCCGCTTCAAAGGCTTGCTTCCCGCCACCCACAGCAAGATCGCCCGCTGCCGCAAGGCCAATGAGATCACTCACCCCAATCACGACCGCAGCTTGTTCCCATTGAACCGATTTCAGGTTCGGAATTACGGCCCGCAAATCTGGCGTGACAAACGCGCCGCTAACCGCAACGTCAGCCCCATAAACCGGTGCCGAATAAACGCCGCGCTCTCGCATGGTGTGGGCAAGCTTTGCGGATACCTTGAGGTCTTCCGGCAGGATTACCGCATAACCCTCACTGCGAACGAGGCGCTGGCGCTCGGGAATATCCTCAGTTGCTGGAACAGTGATAGACGTTTCCGTCACATAAGGTGCCAGCAGAAACGGGCCGACAAGGCGTTGCTCACCCCCATGTTGGCGCGCGATATCCGCCAGCACTTCCTTGTGCCGCCAGGAACGCTCGCTGATCACGCCCTCGACCATACTCAGCGGTATCAGCAGAGCCAGAGTTAGAAATCCGATCAACAGCAGCTTCAAGCCCCCGCCCTGGTCTTTCAAAAAATTCTCTAACCAACTGCGCATGACGACTCTCCATTCTCACCAATGTCTGGGTGTGTTCTGAAGGACGAATGGGGCGCTGCTTGGGCGGTGCTGGGACTAAAATCAGTATCGGTTAACCCGTGTCTGCCATAAAACCCGCCGCCGCATGAAGAACGCGGCTTCGTATTTAGCTGCGGGAGTCCGGCAGGAATGCTCGAGTTCATTCGAGATAGTTTTTTGACGCCAGGTGAAGGCTTTATGCCCCATGGCATGTGCTTGTCTTGGCAACCGGGCGCGCTGTGGCTGAACGTTGGTACCGATGCGCTGATCGTATTGGCGTATCTCTCAATACCTTTCATCCTATTGTCATTCGTCCGTCAGCGTGACGACATTGCGTTTCGGGGCGTTATTCAGCTATTCGCCGGGTTCATCTTTTTTTGCGCGCTGACCCATGCATCCGGCATTTGGGTCGTGTGGTTCCCAGACTTCATCGCCCAAGGCATGCTGAAGGTCATTGCGGCTGTTATTTCACTCAGCACAGCATTCGCGCTCTGGCGGATGATTCCCAAAGCGTTGGCTATCCCTAGTCCTTCACAATTGACGGAAGCAAACGCCAAACTGGCCGAAGCCAACGCGACGCTTGAAGCGAAGGTTCAGGAACGGACACGTGAGCTAGAGGAGACCCGCAACCTCCTCCAATCCATGATCGACGCTATGCCGGTTGAAGTGGCGCATCGTGACCGGGGACGCCGCCTGAAGTTCTGGAATATTCCGTTCGGGGCGCGTTTCCAGGAAGATACCGGCATCGCTGTTCGCGAGGACATGCCGCACGAAGAAATGTTTCTGGCCCGCATGCAAGCGATCGGCATAAATGACAGTGATTGCGATGAGGCGTGGGAGGAAACTTCCCTTGCCTATGATGATCTGCAACCGCGTGAATTGCATATCAACGGTCGCTACATGCTGGTTTTGCGCACACCCACTTCAGACGGTGGCGTTGTCTCTGCTGCCATCGACGTATCCCGCGTGAAGCGCGCAGAACGTACCCTTGAGGCCCGGACTGCTGAGCTCGAAAGGTCAAACGCAGAGCTCACGCAGTTCGCTCATATTGCATCTCATGACTTACAGGAACCGCTGCGCACAATCGGCTCCTATCTGAAATTGTTACATGACGGGTATCAAAACCAATTTGACGATCAAGCACGCCTATTCATGCGGTTCGCCATGGATGGTGCTACGCGCATGCAACAGCTTATTAAGGATTTGATGGCTTATTCCAGGGCAGGAACGGACCCGACGCTACGCACGTCAGTTCCGCTCTATGGCGTACTGGAAACTGTCGAAGAGACACTAGAGCAGATTCCCATCATTCTGGTTCATAGCCTGCAGCTGTGAAGTAGCTCCTGCAGTCGTTTGGCGTGAGGTCGTCGATGGCGTCTCGGATGGCGTCCCAGAGATCTGGGAGATTACGGGCGGCGGCTTTTCTGA
>CALLKY010000022.1 GCA_938083135.1 uncultured Alphaproteobacteria bacterium
AACCCGGCACGGCCGCCAATCAGTCCTCTGCCAACCAGATTAGCCCTTCGGCAGCCATCAAAAGCAAAAGCCTTGCAGATCAAGCCTTTCCCAACCATGCTTTCCTGGTTGGGACGATCCCACATGGGAAATCCCGGTTTAGTTATGTTCCCGCGCAACAACTCAAAGAGGGGGCTGCTGTTGAGCTGGGGAGTTTGAAACCCATTCTCCAATTTCACATAGAGACCAGTTGCAAGCAGGTGCCTTAAGTATTGGAAGTACCTTGGGAAACGTGGATTTGATCGGGAAAGCGCGCTTCTATGCCAGTCGATCATCGGGGAAATTGAGGGTTGTTGGCGTGGTTGATCATTCGATCCAGGATGAATACAACTTCCATGCATCTAACCGTGCGTTGAGCAAAGCCGCGTTTCAAGAGAAGAAGGCAGGCCGCGCGGCTGATTTTGACCATAAAGCGTTTTGGCGAAAGCGGGTAGATTTTGATGCAAAAGTCATCGATGGGCGGTTGATGATCAGCAACCCGAAGTGGTCTGATGCGTTCGGCGCAGAGGGTGGTGAAAATTATGGAGATTTTCTGCCGTGACTCCATCAACAAAGCGGAAAGTGAAGATTGCGCTTTGGGTCTTCGTGGGTGCGCTTGCTTTATGGGGCTTTTTCTTCTCCATTGTGATGCTGTTTATGGTGTGGGCGGGATTCAACTGAACCGCTCTAAGGGCACAGCCCTTGACTGACAGGCATCAAGGCCGAATGCCTCGTGCGCATTCAGCTAATTTCGGAGTTTCCGTCAATGCAGTTTAACACCAGGAATGTATTGCGCTTCATTTGGTATGGAATTGTAGGCATGTTCGCAATTCTCTGCATAATTGGCCTATTGGCAGTGATGGACGCGCCATGGCCTCAACTGCACTGACGCTGTGTAGATCCAAAACAGTTCCCATTTTGCCCTTCAGATTTGGGTCTGAAAACTCGGACTACTGCGGTGCTCTATTGTTCTATGAGGCATTTATTCCGTGCCGTGGTGGATTGGTTAGACTTCACCTTTTGGCTTCAGGGCATGGCCCTAAACTACCGCCATCCCGGCTCTTGGTTTGGCGTCTAGCAAGTCCGCCATGATGCTCAAGCCTTTGGCGAGGGCGTCTCGGCTGTGGGCGCCCAGGCCGAAGCGGATGGCGTGGGGGGCGTGACCGCGGCCTACAGCGAAAGCGCCGGCGGGGCTGATGGCGAGCTTGCGGGTAAGGGCTTCTGCCACGAATTCATCTGCGCGCCAGGGCTCAGGTAATGACAACCACACATGCATCGCGCAATCTGGCAGCGGGCTGTTTGGCAACCAGGGGCCGAGTGAGGCCTGGACCATTTTAAGGCGCACCCGGGCTTCATCGCGTTGCGCTTCAGCTAGGCTCTCCGCTTCACCGGTGACCATTGCACTGGCAACCATATGGGCGGTGAGGGGGGAGGCCATCCAGGAGAGGCCGCGAATGGCGGGTTCTACTTCTGCCACGCGGGCTGCTGGCGGGGCGATCCAGCCAATACGGAGGGCCGGGGCCATGAACTTCGATACACCGCCAACAAGCGCCGTTCGTTCCGGTGCCAGGGTTGCGAAATGCGTTGGGTGATCTGGTTCCAGAAAGCCGTAAACATCGTCCTCAATTATGAGCAGGTCCGCTGCTTCAGCAACAATCGCAAGGTCTTGGCGACGGTTGAGCGGGATTGTCTGCATGGTGGGGTTGTGCAGTGTCGGCATCAGGTAGACGGCGCGCGCACCGGCCTTGGCTGCAACGCCAAGCCCTTCAGGTGTCATGCCCTGGTCGTCGCTGGCAACGGCGAGCAAGCGGAGGCCGAACATGTTCGCTGCTGCTTTGAAACCTGGATATGTCATATCATCAACAGCGACGGCATCACCCGGTTTCAACAATCCGGCACATGCCAGTGCCAGGCCGTTTTGTGCGCCGTTACAGATGATGACTTGTTCCGGCCCGATCTGAACGCTAGACGCTCTCAGCCAGTCTGAAACGGCGGCCCGGTGGTTGGGGCCACCCTCTGCTGGGCCATAGGAGACGAGGCTGGATAAGTTTGCAGCGCTTAGGTCACTCAGACCGCGCGATAGGCTTTCTGTCAGGCGGTCGGAGGCAGGGCGGGTGATGGTGAGGTTCAGGATGTCATCGACTACGGCTTCGCGGCGGGCAAAGCGGGTGTCGAGCAGTTCTGGTGGTGAGGGATCTAGGACATAGGTGCCGCGCCCAACTTCACCGCGCACAAGCTTCCGCCGGGCGGCCTCCCCGTAACCGCGCGTGACAGTGCCGACGGTGACGCCAAGTGCATGGGCGAGCGCGCGGTGCGGCGGCAATTGGGCACCTGCGGGCAGTGACCCTGATGCACGATCTGCGGCGATGGCATCCGCCAGGGCCTGATAGGCCGGGCGATCCTTCACGAGTTCTGGCGTCCAAATTGTCATGGATACAATAAAGCGATTGACCGGGGATTGTGTCAAGTGATTGTATGGATATGTCGATGATTCAGTGCGATCCAGCATGAATTGTATCGATATAATGCCTGTAAGGAGTGCTCACAATGTTTGCCGTATTCGCCTCTGCCCTTCTGCCCAATTTTGGTATGAACGCAGTTTTCAGCGCCCGGAAACCCCGGATGCCGGCGAAACCACGCGTATTTCATGTATGGGCCCGATTTACTTGGACGCATGTTGCGTGGCGACGAGTCGTAGCCGCTACAGCCGCCCGTCCAGCAGCGGCCTATGCCGCCGCCAATTGTATCGCATGTGATTCCAGGAGATGACCGCTATGAAGCTCGATTTGTATCAAGTGGATGCCTTCGCATCCCGCCCCTTCGAAGGTAACCCCGCCGCTGTATGCCCGCTACCAGCAGATATGCCTTGGCCCGCTGACGCGACACTGCTCGCAATCGCTGCCGAGAATAATTTGGCCGAAACGGCATTCTTCCAGCCCGAGGGGGAGGGCTATCGCTTACGCTGGTTCACGCCTGCTGTAGAGGTCGATCTTTGTGGCCACGCAACGTTGGCGACAGCCTGGACGCTTTTCAACAAGCTGGGCTACGCCGAAGAGGCCCTTCACTTCGAAACTCGTTCTGGTCGCTTAACGGTGCGTCGGGACGGCGGTGGCATGACAATGGATTTCCCCGCCAACCCGTCTGACCCGATGGCCCGCACGCCGCAAGGCTTGGCGGAGGCGCTTGGCGTCAACCCGAACGCAACGTTTGAAACGAAGCGTGGGCATGGTTTCTATATGGCTGTGCTGGATTGCCCTGAGGCTGTTGAACGCCTGACTCCGGATTTCTCGAAGTTCGCGAGCCTTGGCAGCGGTGCCGTTATCGCGACGGCGCCGGGTGCATCCATGGGGTACGATTTCGTGTCGCGCATGTTCGCGCCAGCGGTTGGCATTAATGAGGATCCGGTGACGGGTGCAGCACACTGTGTTCTGGCACCGTATTGGGCTGGCAGGCTTGGTAAGCGTTCGCTGAAGGCCAGGCAGATATCCGCGCGCGGTGGCGATGTTGGCTGCATCGTTGGTGGTGAGCGGGTGATCCTGTCCGGTACAGCCGCACTTTATATGCAGGGCCAGATCAACATCTAAACCGCGGAGAAGATGGATGACGAAAGCGACAGCAGAGGCGATTTCCGCAGCACGGAAGGTCGTCTACCAGACGATGCCGCCAACGCCGACGCATAGCTATCCGCTGTTGAATGCAAAGGCGGGCGTGGAGGTTTTCGTGAAGCACGAGCACCACACGCCCGTCGGCGCCTTCAAGGTGCGCGGTGGCCTGAACTTCATGGCTGGATATAAAGCGGACGGGAATAGCCAGGGCGTTATTACAGCAACCCGCGGCAATCACGGCCAATCCATCGCGTTCGCTGCATCGCGGGCGGGTGTGGAGGCAACGATTGTCGTACCTGAAGGCAACAGCGTTGAGAAAAACGCGGCGATGGAAGCGCTGGGCGGCAAGCTGATTGTCCACGGCCATGATTTCCAGGCGGCAGCGGAATATGCAGCCGAACTGGCAAAGACCGAAGGCCTCTACATGCTGCCGTCCTTCGACGAACGCCTCGTTGCGGGTGTTGCCACCTATGCAATGGAATTGTTTGAGGCAGCCCCTAATTTGGACGCCGTATATGCGCCTATCGGGTTAGGGTCTGGCATTTGCGGCATCATCTCTGCCCGTGATGCGCTTGGTCTGAAGACAGAGATTGTCGGTGTCGTGTCTGAGGGGGCACCTTGCTACGCGCTATCGTTTGACGCTGGTGCACCGATTTCAACGAACTCAGCCGACACCATGGCGGATGGTATGGCTTGCCGTACACCGGTCGCTGCCGCCGTCGAGACGATCAATGCAGGCGTTGCGCGTATTGTTCGAGTGAGTGACGCAGAAATCGGCGCTGCGATGGCTGTATATTATTCCGATACCCACAATATTGCTGAAGGTGCGGGCGCTGCGCCATTGGCAGCATTGATGCAGGAAAAGGATCGGATGGCGGGTAAGCGCGCCGGTGTGGTGCTGTCCGGCGGGAATATTGACCGCAGCTTGTACTTAGCAACGCTGGCCGGTCAGGCTTAGCCGTTCTCACGGATCAGCAGGATACCGATGCGGCGGTTGCGCGGATCGGCTGGCGCGCCAGGGATCGCGTGCTCTGAATCGCCCTTGCCGATAACCCCGGCGATGCGCGCTGGTTGGATGCCTGCATCGATCAGAGCGCGGCGGGTGGCATGTGCACGGTCTGAGGATAGGTTCCAGTTGTCGTAGTTCTTGCGGCCCCGGTAGGGGCGGCTATCGGTGTGACCGGTGATCAGAACTTGGTTCCCAGTGCCCGCAACGAGCTTCGCGACTTCCTGCACGAGCGGCTGCACTTCTTGCGCTAGAGCGGATTGAGCGGCAATTGAATCATTAGGGATTCCGTTTGGCGTTATTTTGTGATTCATCATGAGGGCTGGTGAAGGAGGCCAGCCTGCATGGCCAAAGCCCTCTCTGTCGATCTTCGCCGTCGCGTCGTAGA
>CALLKY010000023.1 GCA_938083135.1 uncultured Alphaproteobacteria bacterium
TGTTCGTGGGTTCAAGTCGGGACGGAAACTGTTCCAATTACGTTACCAAAAAAGTTGGATTGATCTTGGGGATTATGGGCCCGATCTGCCTCTTGCACATGCGCGTGAGACTGCCCTGAAGGCAAAACGGTTGCTAAAGAAAGGCGAGGTAACTCGCAAAGAAGTTGCTGCCGCTGCTCTCCGCTCACATTCAGTCGATGCTATCGAGACCGAACTCACTCGAGGAAACGCGGATGTACGCCTGGGCATTCCAACATTTGATAAGGCTTATCGAGATTGGTTTGCTCTAGGTGTAAAGGCCAATCGTTGGACCCATAAGGCCTCGATACGCCGGGTCATACGCTCTTACGAGATGCATGCACAGGAACATATCGGCGATCTGCGACTTGATCTGATTAAGCGCTCTGAAATTCGGAAGTTCATGGAACCGCTTTTTAGTACGCATGGTGAGTTAGCCGGCAACCTGCTCGGCGCGATCAATGAAGTCCTTGAGCGGGCATATGATGATGAATTGATCGATCATAATCCGTGTCCCAAGCGTCGAAATTTCATCATTCCCAAGCAGTCTATTAAATCGGCCCCTTCGCTTGAATATACGGGTTTACCGGACCTCTGGAATTGGCTGGGAGAGCGGTCATTCGACGAGGCCGTCATAACAGCCATGAAATTGGCGGTGATCAGCGCGCAGCGAGCGTCGACAGTGGCGTTGATGCGCTGGGGGCATTATCAGCCTGAAACTGGCATATGGACGGTGCCTGCTAAAAATCCTCAGGAGAGCATCGAAGGCCTCATGAAGTCGGGGCGTGCTTTCGCAATGAAGTTGCCAGAGGAACTCCAGCAGACAATCGCAGGCTTACCTGAAACTTGTGAATACGTCTTCTCGGTCAATGGCAGGAGCCCTATTCATCCCGAGACGCTCAGGCGGAACTTCATGAAGTATGGGGACATCACGACCCATGGCTTCCGCAACACTTTCAAGACGTGGGCGTTACACCAAGATCCGCCAATCGATCGCTTCCTGGTGGATCGATACACCGACCATGCGCTTGAAGGTTTGGATCGCCATTATCGCCGGGATGACATGTTTGCTGAACGGGCTGTTCTGGCCGAGCGATATCTGACGTTTGTGAAAGGGGGGCAAAACTTTGAATGATCATGATGCCCTAGCGCTGGGTCGGATGTATGCACGGCGTGAAGCGCGTTACGGGCACCTACGCAATGCTACCAGGGAGGAATTGGTAGATTTTATAGTTCAAGAGCTTGAGAAAGCGGATGAATTCAAACCTTTCCTGGACCGGGTTGACCGTGCCGTTAATGTCATTCGCATTGACCTTATGGCTATGAATGGTGATTACATTTTACAGCATGTTGAAGGTGATGATGCCGAGGGCTTTGATGCGGTGATGCATGCTTACGGTATTATCCTGGAACGTGGTGAAGATCTTGGTCCAAATGGGCGAAAAGACCTAGGTAAGCGCCTAATGGGTAAGCTGGTGCGCCCTAAACCGGCACGAGGACCTAAGATTAATCCAACTCGCGATGGACTGGTTTGCCGCCTGATTTTTGTACTTCGTGAATACACCGACCGCCGCCCGAGCCGCTCTCCCACCTCACCACGCGAGAGCGCAATTGATATAATCGAAGACGCTGCATTCAGAAGCAGAACACCAAACATGTCGTATGAGGCGATTTTGAAGGCCTGGCGCAAGCGCTCTGATTCTTATCGTTAAATATTGGCCAAATTAAAAATCTATTCGGCCAACGACCGCGTATCCATGCGTCTTTATTGGAAAGGAACCGTGATTAATAGGAGACGGTTCCAATGTCAGCATACCTTACGGATAAACAAGTCGCCGACCGCTACGCCGTAACGAGGCAATGGGTCTGGTTGCAAGTCAAACGTGATTGCACATTTCCGCGCCCGATCAAGTTCACTAACGGCTGCACCCGCTTCGCTTTAGAAGATATCAAGGCTTACGAGGAGATAAAGAAAGGCAGGGCATCAATGCTCTGCCGTAAAGGGAAGCCGTCAATGGCCGGAGGTGTGCAATGAGCTCCAACGGCCTTTCCTGCGCTTGCAAGCAGTGCTCTGACAAACTCAATCATTTCTCTTGGCCATTTGGGGTGGACTCCCAATCACAAGCCTTAGAGCTTTCAGATATCCGGGGATGGATGGGATCCCGCGCAGAGGCCTCAGCCTGATAGCGCAACGCTGGCGCGAGCAGACAGGTGCGCAAAAGTGCGCGCATAAGCGATGCAGATATCCGGGCGGCACTTGCCGATAACCTGGAAGCCATTGTTTATCAAATTTATCCCGAAGCCGCCGGCAGCCCGCGTGTCGCCAGCGGCAACGAAGTCCGCATTGGGAACAACGGCAGCCTAAAGCTGATCGTGCAGGGGCCTGACAAGGGCCTTTGGCAAGACCATGAAGCAGGCGTCGGCGGCGGCCCGATGGAACTTGTAGCCGAAGTGTACGTGATCCCGCGGAAAGGCAATCACGGGCGCTTGCGTGAAGCCTGCCTGGATGTTCTGGGCTGGCGCGATGGCGAAGCGTTCCCCGAACCGCAGCGGCCCAAAAAGACAGCCGCAGAGATCGAGCGCGAGGACGAAGCCCGGAAGGCCAAGGCGCTGCAAAGGGCAAGCGCAGCCCGCCAAATCATCCTGCAATCGGTGAAGCCTACCAGCGATGGAGCAGCCTATCTGAAGGCCCGGGGACTGCCGGTTGATGCGCCTAACGTCCGATGGATGCCAAACCCGCTCAATCTGCCGTTCAAGTCCGAGACCAAAGCTCATATGCAGGCAGAGGGCGCGACTGGCGCAATCGTCATGGTGGCGCGCACCCGTGAGGGCGATGCAAAGGCCGTGCAGTGCATCATCATTGGCACTGGCGGACGACCAATCTTGGAGCCAGAGAGGCCGGGCAAGAAGCGGCGCAAGCTAAAACGAACGCTAGGGGCTGTGCGAGACCCCAAAACGCCCGCAGCATTCCGGTTGCCAGGATCGGCGGATAAGCCGCTTGTCCTGACGGACGGGCCAGAAGATGCAATATCAGCCTATAGCGCTGGATATCCGGCATGGGCGGCATTAGGCAGCGCATTTAAGAATCTAGACCCAGAGCAAGGCCGGGCGCTTGTCATATTCGCTGATAATGACGGCGCAGACAGCAGGGCGCAGGCAACACTTGAAAAGGCGGCGGCTCACCTCACTGACAAAGGCCATCCAGTCGCCATAGCGCGCGCGCCAGAGCCCCACAAAGACGCTAACGACCTATTGCAAGCGGAAGGCCCGGAAGCTGTTACAGCGGCGATTGAAGCAGCTGAGCTATGGGTGCCACCCGGCGACGACCTGCTGCCATATCGACCTGCGCGCCGTCCTATTCGGGCAGAGGCGCTTTACGCTAATCACGTTGCAATCATGGACGGCGTGAAGGCTGAGTATGCCGCAGATGCGATTTATCAGGCGAGCCAGGACTATCGCGAGCGCTACCGCGATGAAGTGAAGGCACGCGGGTTGATTGGCCGGGCATTCAAAGCTGATCGCCAGGAGGCCGCCGAGCGCTTCCGTAGCGCGGTTTCAGCCACGACCGGCATACCTGAAGCGGATCTGAAACTAAGAGGCGATGCCAAGGGGCGCTTACGCCTGATCGTGTCAGACGTAGCGGCCGGCAAAAGCTACACCGTCGCCAAGGCCATCCGAAAGCATGGGCGCGGCCTTGTGACCTGGCTATCGGTTCCGACGAACAAGAAAGCTCGTGAGGCCGTTGCTGAGTTCAATCAGGATATCGCGGCGGATGATCCGCTAGCGCTCTTCTGGCCTGGCTACACGGCCCATATGGAGCCTGAGCGGCGCGGCGACATTGGCGAGCGGTATTGCAAGCGCCCCGACGCCATGGACGCAGCTCTCCGGGCAGGCGTTGAAAACATTGGCCGCAGCCTATGCGATGATGG
>CALLKY010000024.1 GCA_938083135.1 uncultured Alphaproteobacteria bacterium
GTGTGCAAATCACCCGCCACGACGCGTTTCCCGGCTTTGATTGCGTCGGCGGCATATTTCGCCGCAAGCAGTCTAGTTTCTGTTCCAGTTTTTCGAGGGGGGAGGGAAACCCGGTATGAATGGGTTTTTCCGCATGGTTGACCGAACCAACCAGTTCGTCGGCCTATCCGTATCGCACCTATATTTGATTTGTGCGTCTGTCACGACCTATGAAGTTTTCATGCGCTATTTCTTCAACTCGCCTACACAGTGGGCGTTTGAAGTGGTCATGGTTGTTTGCGGCGTCGCTTGGGTTATGTCCGGCGGTTATATTTCGATGCGCCGCGGCCACATCGCCATTACCGTTTTGTATGATCATGTGAATGCGAAGATCCGCTGGTGGTTGGATCTCTTCATCCTCATGGTAACAATCGGCGCATTGGCAATATTCATGTATGCGCTTTTTGACCCGATGCATGATGCTGTTGGCGCTCTGGAGCGCAGCGGCACATCATTCAACTCGCCCGAACCGCTGATTTTGAAGACCATGATCTTCGTTGGCGCGACACTCTATTTTGTCCAATCGGTCGTAAATCTACTGAAACACTTGACTGGCCACGGCATCGACAAGTCGAGCGAATTGCCGGGGGACTGATCTGATGGTTGATATTCAAACTGCAACGATGATCATCGTTGCGTCCATGTTGGCGCTCATGGTGACGGGCATGCCGCTTGGCATTGTCACGCTTACTGTATCTATCGGTACGGCGCTTGCGTTCTTTGGCCCGCCAGGACTGTTCCTGGTGGCATCCAATGCGACTGGCCTGCTCGAATCCTATCCACTGGTGGCGGTGCCACTTTTCGTCTTCATGGCGAATATTCTGGAGCGCTCTGGCGTTGCGGAGGATTTATTTGACGCTATGTCGCTGCTTGCCGGGAATCTGCGCGGCGGTGTTGCGGTGCAGACTACGTTGGTTGCGGTCGTTATGGCAGCAATGACAGGCATTATGGGTGGCGAGATCGTCATGCTTGGTCTGATCGCGCTGCCACAGATGCTGCGGCTCGGTTACGACAAGAAGCTTGCCATGGGCACGATTTGCGCTGGCGGTTCCTTGGCGACGCTGATCCCGCCATCGGTCATCATGATCATTTATGGCCTGACAGCGAACATCTCGATTTCAGACCTGTTCCTTGGCGGATTCTTGCCAGGGCTGCTGTTGGCCAGCCTCTACATCATCTACATTCTGATCCGCTGTAATCTGCAGCCGCATTTGGCACCATTGCCAGAAGGCGGTGTCGTGCTGATGACCGGCCCGGAAAAACGGAAGAAGCTGATCGGCCTCATCCTTCCAGCCTTGGTCATCCTCTGGATTTTGGGCAGCATCTACGGTGGCATCGCAACCGTGACAGAAGCAGCGGCGATTGGCGTGTTCGGTGCCATGGCAGCGTCTGCCGTTCGTGGCCGGTTCTCCTGGGAAATGCTCCAGGAAGCACTGCGGAAAACGATGATCACTGTCGGCACCATCATCTGGTTGGTGCTGGGCGCAGTTAGCTTCGTTGGCATCTACAACATCATCGGCGGTAATGACTTCATGTCTGGCCTGCTCAAAGGCCTCGACTTACCGCCGCTTGGCGTGATCTTTGTGATGATGGGCGTGCTCATCATCCTTGGCACGTTCATGGAATGGATCGCCATCGCCTACATCACGGTGCCAATCTTCGCACCTGTTGTGGCGAGCATGGCACCAGAACTGGGCCTGACAGAGGACGCTGCCAAGATTTGGTTCGGCATCCTGTTCGTCATGAACATCCAGATCTACTTCCTATCGCCGCCGTTCGGACCCGCCTGTTTCTGGCTTAAGAGTGTGGCGCCGCCTGGCATTACGCTACAGAACATCTTCGCGGCGGTTATCCCCTTCATCGGGCTGCAAATTATCGGCCTGGCGCTGGTGATGATCTTCCCGGAAATCGCGGTCTTCTTGCCTGAGCTGATGAACGGCAAGCTATAACCTCGATCCCGTAAATCAGCGCCGCCCGTGAGACATCGCGGGCGGCGTTTTTTTACATATATTGACATAATTGACCATATTGCACGCCGTATATTCACAAAAAACACGTGTTATTTCTGATAGTTATTGACGAATTGACAGAATGTATAAATGCTTGTTGCAGCATTGGCAGACCGGCCCAGCAGCATGGCATCCAACGACAAAGCAGAAATCTCGCCCGTCGCCGTTAGCACAACGCTTGAGGATGATTTTGTCTCGCCGCTAACGGCAGTGCGCGGTTCGCTGGAAGTATTGCGCGATACGCCAGACTTGGCGGGTGCAGACCGGGAGCGCTTTATCGATATCGCCTTGCGCGCGTGCAGTCGGCTTGAGCAGGCTGTCGGTGTGTTGGCGAAAACGGTCTATGCACCGTGCGATACTAAAACCGCTGAGCCAGACCCCGCGCGCCGCGCCTTTCTTGCCCGTATGGATTTCCTGGATGAACTACAGGTGCTGGACCTGGATTTCAGCGATTACCTCTTCGATAATTCCCAGGCCGTGCACAGCTTCTTCGATGCGATTGACGCCGAGATTGAGCGGACAGGCCGGCAGTGGCGCATCGTTGTCAATTTCCGAAATTGCAAGATTTGGCCAGAAGCCTGGGTCGCCTACGCCCATCGTGGCAAGCGGGTAAATACGCTCTACGCGCTGGCATCCGTCCGCTATGCCGCGACGGATGATGATGCGCCACTCCCGGATGCTGCAAAGCGCGACGGCTTTGATAGCGCCCCGTTCCCAAGCCGGGATATGGCGCTGGCGCACATTGTGGAGTTAGGCGGTTAGTCCAGCCGCCAGCAGCTTGGTTGCTTCGATGAAGTCTGGGATTTCCATGGCTTCATCGGGGTTATGGCTACCGTGTTCATTGCGGATGAACAGCATCGCTGTCGGTACGCCTGCGTCCGCGAAGGCGGCGGAATCATGGCTGGCACCGCTTGGAATATCCATAGCGCGGACATTCATGCCCGCTGCGGCTTTCCGATACGTCTCCACCAATCCCTGATCCATGAAGCCGGGCGCGGCGCGGGTCATGGCGCCAAGCTCAAATTTGACTCCACGCTTGGCTCCGATCTCAGCCGCAATAGCCGGGACACGGGCTTCCATCTTCAGCAGAAAAGCAGGGTCCACGCTGCGGAAATCCAAGGAGAATTTAACGTTCCCCGATATTACGGTCATCGCATGGCGTTCTGTGTCGGTTTGGAACATGCCGATGGTGCAGGCGAAGTCATCGCCGGAAGCCTCGGCCTTGTCCCATTCTGCATCCATCGCCTGCACGAACTCCGTCGCGGCGACCACGGCATCCTGACGGACACGACGGGGTGCGCCGCCACAGTGCGCGTATTCGCCGATGCAACGGGCGTTCGGAAAACGCCGATTGCCGCGAATGCCTGTGACGACGCCAACAGGAAAGCCTTCCTCGACCAGCACTGGCCCTTGCTCGATATGGGGTTCCAGGAAGGCACCGATGCGCGCCCGGTCCAGATATGGCGCTGTATCGCGGAGTTTGTCCGGATCACCACCGCACTCTGCCATGTGGTCTGCAAGGCTTCTGCCATTGTCCGCGCGGGTTGCGGTATCCAGTGCACCATCGGGCAGCGTGCCCAGTGCTGACCGGCTGCCAATATAGGAGGTCCCGAACCAGCAGGATTCCTCTGCCCGCACGCCCATCACACGGATATCATGCTTCGGTTGGTGGCCAAGCTGTTGCAACGCACGGATCGCTGTCAGGCCAGATACCACGCCCGCCGCGCCATCAAAATTGCCACCTTGGGGGACTGAATCCAGGTGTGACCCCACCATCCGCACTGGTGCGCTTCTATCCTGGCCGGGAAGTGTCATATAGGTGTTGGCAGCAGGGTCCTGGTCAATCTCCAGCCCAAGCTCACGGGCAATGTCCGCCATCAAGGCATGGGCAGCCTGCTCGCCTTCGCCATAGCTGGCGCGGGTGACGCCGCGCACGTCTACGCTGCAAGCGCGGAGCCGGTCAAAGACGTCTGCCGCGAAATCCGTTTGGGCAGCGACAGCGGCGGCGAGTTCTGGCGTCATGGTGATGTCCTATTGGGTAAGCAGCGGGCGAAGCCAATCGGCAGCAGCGATGGCACGTGCGTCGCCACCAAGCGGCCCGATAATCTGGATGCCGACCGGCAGGCCAAGCGGCCCCGTCAGCCCTGGCACGGTGACACAGGGCGTGCCGGTAAAGGTCCAGATGCGGTTAAATTCGGGGGCACCTGTAAAGCCCAATCCTGCAGGGGCTTCGCCAGTGGCGGATGGGGTTAGCAGCACATCCACATCTGCGAACGCGGTTTTCAGGCCATGACGGCAGCGGGACCGGATTTTCAGGGCTTTGGCATAGGCTTCAGGCGTGCAGGCCGCTCCCCGCTCCATCACGGCTTGAAGTGCAGGCGACAGCTGATCCCAGCAGGTGGTGCGTTCATGGGCCAGCATCCGCCAAGCCTCATAGGTCATCACTACATCATGGGCATCCAGCGCCTCGGCGAAAGGTGGCGGTAATTCCACATCCGTTACGGTCGCGCCTGCGGCTGTGCAGGCAGCAGCTGCAGCTTCAAGTGCTGCTGCACTGGCATGCTCAACACTGGCCCAGGCTTTCGTGCGGGCGATTCCGAACCGGGGCGGAGAAGCGGCTGGCTTAGTGGCCATTATCGGGCGACCTGCCATGGCTTGCACAAAGGCATCTGCGTCCGCTGCCGTATTGGCCATAGCGCCAATTACATCCAAGCTTTCAGCCAGCATTTTCAGTCCACCGCGTGGAACCGCACCCCAGCTTGGCTTGTAGCCGACAACGCCACAGAACGATGCAGGACGGATGATCGATCCCGAAGTTTGTGTCCCGATGGCCAGCGGCACATGGCCATCTGCGACTGCCGCCGCTGAACCGGAAGATGACCCGCCCGGCGTATGGGCGAGGTTATGGGGGTTCCGTGTGACCCCCGGGTGCCGCATGGCGAATTCCGTCGATACGGTTTTACCCAGCACGACCATGCCAGCGTCCCGAAGCAGCGCCACACATGCAGCGTCTGCGGCGGGTTGTTTGCCTTCATGAATGGGCGAGCCATAGCCCGTGGATAAATCACCCGTATCAATGACGTCTTTAACGCCAACTGGGACGCCGTGCAGCGGCCCGCGCGGTGCTTCGGCATCGCGTCTTGCGGCTTCCGCCAGCGCTTTTTCCGGCTGAACCGTTTTCCAGGCCCGGATATCCCCATCCCGCGCTTCTATCCGGGCAAGGGCAGTTTCGACAGCGGCGACAGCGGTGGTTTCGCCTTGAGCAATGCTAGCCCCGAGGGCGAGAGCGTCCGTCAGATTGAGCATGGTCGTCCTTATTTCTTCGTCAGCGCCGTGTGCAGCCAGGCAGCGTGGGCAAGCGTTTCTGCGGCGCGACCGGGCGGCCCAATCACCTGCATGCCAATCGGCATCGCAGCCGCACCAGTCATGCCGGGCGCGTTCACAATCGGCGCGCCAACCATGGTCCAGATCTGGTTGCAGATGGGGGAGCCGGTGTCACTTGGATTTTCAGGCGCGACACCGGGTGCGGCAGGCGTGATGATCGCGCCAATCTGGCTGAACACCTGCCACATGGCGGCACGGCACACTGCCTGCACGTTGCGCGCCCAATCGTAGCGTTCGCGCGTGGTTTCATACCCCGCAGCGACATAGTCCTTCAGCGCGCGGCTCACATCCTCACCCCGGAACCGGAGCTCGAAGGCGAGGCTGCGGCAGGCTTCGTAGTTTTGAATAACGCCTTGGGCTTCCAGGGCCTCGCGGAAGGCGGGCGGTAGGTCGATATCGATCACACTGGCACCGGCTTCGCGGGCTTTGTCAGCGGCGACGCGGCCCGCCTTATGGGCATCACTGCTCATCTTGTCCCAGGCGGGTGTGCGGCAGAAAGCAAAGCGGGGCCGGGTGAGTGTATCATCCAGATCAACAGCTTCCACACCTTCGAGCACGGCGGCGAAGGCTGTGGCGTCCGCAACATTGCGGGCGAATACGCCAACAGTATCCAGGCTTTCGGAGACGCTTTTGACACCAGCCCGCGGGATGCGACCGAATGTGGGTTTATAGCCAACGGCACCACAATATGAGGCTGGACGGATCACCGATCCGCCAGTTTGTGTGCCAATGGCGAGGGGTGTCTGGAAATCTGCAACCGCAGCAGCAGATCCCGATGATGAGCCGCCAGGGGAGTATTTCGGGTTCAAAGGATTGCGGGTTTTACCGGCAGACCGCAGTGCAAATTCCGTTGTTACGGTTTTGCCAAGCGGGACCATGCCTGCGTCCCGGGCAAGCGCTACGCAAGCGGCGTCTGCCATAGCAGGGCCGGAGGCCTCGTAGATGGAGGATCCCATGCGGGTTGGCAGCCCAGCGACATCAATGATGTCCTTAACGCCAAACGGTACGCCGTGGAGCGGGCCGCGGGCATCTTCACCATCCCGGGCTTTGGCTTCCTCCAATGCGCGGGCAAGATCGCCGTCTGCGGCGTCTGTCGCCCAGGCACAAACGGCGTCGTCGCGGTCTTCGCGGCGGGCGGCAAGCGCCTCTACCAGAGCGACGGATGTAAGCGTGCCCGCTTGTATTGCGCGTGCTGCTTCCAGCGCGCCCAGCCGGGTCGGATCGTCAATGCTCATGGTTCAAGATATTCCTTTGATATGCCGCGCCAACCCGCACATTACCGCCTATTCCAACGTCTCGCCAGGGTGGTTATTGGAGGGCTCTAAACTCCTATCAAAACCGGCATGATGAATGCTGAAGAATGCAGGCACATGTCGGGAGATGGCGCGAACGGAACGAATGGGACATTGTCTAACCCGGACCTGTCTGTGAAAGTGCATGCCTACGATCAAACTCAGCCACTGATCGGACTTTCCCCGTGAGCTCATTTCATCCCAGACGAGCAAGCTCGACCGATGTTGATCAAGTTCGATCGTTGAGCCGTCTGGCTTATGCTAAATGGGCAGACCTTGTCGGCCGCGAACCATTGCCGATGACGGCTGATTACGCCGTAGCTGTAAACGAACATCTTATTGATCTATGGGAGGACGACGGTCGACTGATCGCACTGATCGAGATGATCGCGTGCCTTGATCATCTTCTTATTGAGAACATTGCAGTTCATCCAGATGAGCAAGGGCGGGGTTGCGGGGGAATTCTACTCAAACACGCTGAAGACGTTGCATGCGCCCATGGCTATGACGAACTTCGGCTTTTTACGAATGCGGCTTTTGTCTCAAATATCGAATTCTATTTGAGGCGTGGCTATGAAGAGACAGGACGTGAGACGATGGGGCCAGGTCGTATTGCGGTTCATATGAGCAAACGATTGCCGGCTCACAATTGAGCCTTACCAGATCGCTCTTCTATCGCCTCTGAAACGTTCGTGCCGCTCGTAGCAATTGGTGGCGCGTGGCGGCCGGCCGATAGAGGCAAGACACCGTGTAGGCGCGGATCATCGTCGATTTCGATTGTGCGCTTGTATGGTTTGAATCCGGATTTCACATAGAACCGCACGGCGGCTGGGTGATCTAAGCTGCAGGTATGCAGCCAAACCCGGTTGACATTGCTGGTCCAGGCAAGGCGCATGGCCTCCTGCATCAAAAAGCGGCCTGCACCTGTGCCCGTGGCTTCTTTGATGACGCCGAAGAATGCAATTTCGACCTCACCGGCTACACGCCGATCAAGTTCCAGCAGACCAATCTCCTGGCCATCGGAGTCCGACAACACGTGGATTTCTGTTGCAGCTAGGGCCGCTGCTAGGTCTGCTTCTGGCAATATGAGACGGCTGAACCAAAGCCATTCACTACCAATGCGGCGGTAGAGCGCGCGATACCATTCAATGTCTGGTTCGCTGCAGGGGGAGAGGTGCCACTGGCCAGGCTGCGTAGGCGGGATGTCTGGCGGCGCGTGCATTTGCAGATATGTTACGACCGCAGCGATTTGGCCGGGTGGCACATCTATGCGCTGACCTTCCATTTATGCAGCCATTTTCAAGCGGTTGGTCCAGATCAAGACATCACCAGCACGCCATTTGTGACGGTAGATGAATTCTGGTCGCATCGTTCGCGCACGATCCTGCAGCTGTTGATCGATGAAGGCGATGCTTTGTTGGTCGCCCACGTTCGCAGGTGCTGCAAGCACGCCGCTGATGGTCTCAGGACTTAAAATCTGAACGAAAGCTTTCAGTGTTGCTGCGGAATGATCTTGCCGACGCAGGCAGATCAAGTGGCGATGGCGCAACGCCCGGGCGAAGCGACGGCGTTCCCGCTCCGGCATGGGGGCCGTCAGCGCTGCGTCATAGGCCTCGATGCCAATAACTGCGCCAAGCGGCTTGAGCGAAGCGCCAGTTTCAGTGCGATTTTGGCCGTTCCAGAGCATTCGTTTCAGCCCGCGCCCGTGTCGCCAGCTTCTGGCACATAGGCGATGGCATCGATTTCCAGGCTGCAATCGAATGGGGTGCCGCCTGCCTGCATCCGGGTTCGTGTCGGTAGATATTCGGTTCCGGGGAAGTAGCTGCGGTAAATCTTGTCGAACGCCGCCTGCTCTTTCTGGTCGCGCAACCACACCACTACCTTCAGCATGTGATTGAGGGAGGAGCCTGCCTCCTCCAACAGCCATTTCAGATGGTTCATGACGATGACCGTCTCATCCTCAATCGATTTGCGGGGATATACGGGCAGCGGCGCGCCTTCCTCCCGGGCCTTGCGCAGGCCTTCGCAGAAATCTTCCTGGAAAGGCGGCAGGCCAGAAACATAAACCCTGTCGCCCTGCCGGATACACAGGCTGAACGGCCCGCCAGTTTCTGGCACCTTAGGGCTGCGGATGATTTCTTTCTTCATGATGCTGCTTTCTGGCGACGGCGCTCGAGGAGGTGATCGACGACCGGTTGGATCATCCGTTGTGGCTCATCTGTATCGAAGGCTGCGGCGAGGGCGTCGATGCCAGTGCGGGCGGCGTCAACGGGGCTCATGGATTCCCAGCTCCGCATCAGCACTTTCTGATTGCGGATGGCGTTCGGGCCAGCTTTGACGATAGGCAGCACGAACCGCTCCACAGCGTCTTCAAGCGCTGCTTTGGGTGCCAATGTTTGGACGAAGCCCCAGCGTTCAGCCGTTTCGGCGTCAATGTTCTCACCAGTGAACATAATCTGCCGCGTCCGCCCCCAGCCGATCAGGCCGGGAAACAGGCTCGCCTCAACAACAGAAGGTAAGCCGATGGCGACTTCTGGCATGCCGAAAATGGAAACATCACTGGCAACCCGCAGGTCTGCCGCTGCCGCTAATTCCATGCCAGCGCCGATGCAGAATCCATCGACCTTTGCAATAACAGGGACAGGGCATTGGCGCAGCGCATCGCAGCAGCGGTGGACTTGGGTGAGTAGAGCGCGTGCGGTTGATTTTTTCAGTGCCACAAGCTCGAACACATTGGCACCGCCGACGAACGCGCGTCCGCCGGCACCTTCGACGATGACGCAGCGGCACTCATCTTCCAGCGACACAGCGTCCATCGCATTGACGAACTGCCGCATCATCTCGCTGCTCATGGCGTTCAGGCGGCGAGGATCATTGATAATGACCCGTGCTACCCTGCCGCCTTCAGGGCGGTCGGTCCATTCGGTTTTGATCAGATCAGCCATGGGATTCCTGTGTGTTCAAGTATTCGGGATCAGACGCGCCAAAGCGATCAAAACAGGGAATAAGCGCCGTCGATCACGAAGGTGTCGCCGGAGTGGTAGCGGCTGGCGTCGCTGGTGAGATAGACAGCGATGCCGCCGAAATCTTCCTTCTCACCCCAACGCCCGGCTGGCACGCGCGGTAGCACGGCATCCTGGAACCGGTCCCAGTTCAGGGTGTTGTGTGTCATTGGGGATTCGATCCAGCCCGGCAGGATAGCGTTGGAGCGGATGCCCTGCTTGCCGTATTCAACAGCCAGCGCACGGGACATAGCGATGACCGCACCCTTGGTGGCGCCATAATGCTCGCCGCGCGCTTGGCCCATAATGGCTGCAAGTGATGAGGTAACGGCCAGGGACCCGCCGTGGCCACGCGCGACCATGTGTTTGGCGGCAGCGCGGAGCGTGAAGAACACGCCGTCCAGGTTCACATCCAGCACCCGGCGCCATTCTTCAGTGGACATGCCAGCGAAGCCATCTTTGGTGGCGCGGCGGTTGGAGGAGACACCGGCATTGGCGAAGCAGGCGTCGACATGGCCAAGGAAGTCCACTGTCTCAGCGAATTTCTCTGCCGTCTCGGCCTCATCAGCGACATTGCAGAGGATAGCTTTGGCTGGTCCGCCCTTGGACAGCAGGATTTCTTCAGCAGCGGCGTTCTTGTCAGGGTTCGTACCCCAGATGACAACGCTGGCACCGGCTTCTGCGCAGGCTTCCGCCATGCCAAGGCCGATACCGCTATTGCCGCCGGTGATCAGGACGGTTTTTTCAGATAGGTCGAAAGGCGCGTAAGGCATTGTTGGTCCTTCAAGCAGTTTTTGGCGGTTTGCCAAGGCGGTCATAGGGGCGGCCTAGCACGCGCTCGACAGCGAGCAGCAGGCCCATGGCGTAAATGTCGGATCCAGCGCGGGTCATAATCTGGAGGCCAGCGGGCATGCCAATGTCATCCATACCGGCTGGTATAGTGAAGCCGGCAAGCTTCAGGAAGTTGCCATGCATGGTGTTGCGAAGCGCCAGCATGTTCCGGTTCACATAGCGATCACCATCAGCAACTTCCTGGATTGTCGGTGGGGATACGGGCACGGTCGGACCGGCCAATGCGTCAATGCCGAACTCATCCATTCGCTGGGTCGCACCTGCCTGCATTTTGGCCAGCGCGCTCATACGGCTGAGATATTCGCCGGCCGTCGCTTGCTCAATTGCAGCAAAGCGGGCTTTCACATTGGGGTCCAGCTTGTCACGCCATTCGGGCAGGTCGTTGTTGATGGAGGCCGCAAATTCAATTCCCGCAACGCCGCCCACTTTGAACAACGCTTCCGCATCGTCAAACTCTGGCAGTGTCACATCTTTCAGGATCGCACCTGCCGCTTCTAATTCCTTGAGCGCGCGTTCGATAACGTCGCCAATACCGGCTTCTACGCCGTCGAAGGCCTGGCGGGCGACGCCAAGCCGCAAACCATCAACCCGGCCTGGCCATGCACGGCGGATGAATTCTGGGTCCCTAGCGGCAGTGCCATCCACGGCCATAAATGCTTCCGCAATCGCCTCAGCGTTCAGGGCGAGGAAACCTGCAGTGTCCAGGCTGGGGGATAGCGGCACGATCCCATCAATCGACCAGCGGCCATGGGTGGTTTTAAGGCCGATAGCGCCGGTGAAGCTGGCGGGGACCCGCACGCTGCCGGCTGTGTCCGTCCCAAGCGCCAATGCGGCCGTTCCGGTCCAAAGGCTAACGCCAGCACCAGAAGAAGACCCGCCAGAAACGCGGTCTGCGTCCGTGCTCCAGGGGTTGATTGGGCTTGGCCAGTGCGGATTGGTGCCGATCCCGCCAAATGCAAACTCAACGGTGTGGGTTTTGCCAGTAATGACCGCACCCTGCCCGCGCAGGGTCTGCACGACGGGGCCTTCATCTGGGAAATGGCCGTCGAGCGCCATGGATGTTCCGGCGAACGTGTCATAGCCGTCCACCACGTAAAGATCTTTGGCGGAAATAGGCAGGCCGCATAATGCGGGAGCGGTGGGGTAGGCCTTGCGCCGGGTATCCGCAGCATCGGCTTCAGCCAGCACTTTTGCCGGGTCTATCCGGCGGTATGCATTGAGTTCTGCGTTTGCTTCCGCCGCCGCCATTGCCTGTTCCGCAAGCTGACGCGCGCCGCCCGGTCGCCGCAATGCGGCCATCAGATCGGCCCAAGTGGATGCATAAATCGGCGTCATGGCGGGGTTCCGTTAATCATTTGTTCACCAGCCAGCATAACCGCGAGACGCGGCGAAGCGAAAGGGGCTTAAACGCAAATGGGAACCCTGTTCATTCGATTGGCGTAGTCCTATGTATAAGCATCAAAGATAGGGAGCGATTCCGCCGCCATGGCGCAGCCTGAAGACAATCAGACCAGGAAGCCTAAGTCCGCAAAGCCAAAGGCACGGGGCTTGAGCAGACGACTCATGATTTGGCGAGCGCTGTTTAATGCGCGGATGCGGAATTATCTGCTGACCGGCATTCTGGTGACAGCGCCGATCACCATAACCGTATGGCTATCCTGGCAAATTCTACAGTTCTTTGACCGGACCGTACGCCGGATGATGCCGCCGGACTTGTATCCGGATATCTCAATACCAGGGCTTGGCCTGCTGGTGGTGTTCCTAGGGTTGATCCTGGTGGGCGCGTTGACGGCGGGGCTGGTCGGTCGATTCTTTGTGCGCACCAGTGAGCGCATCCTGAATAACATGCCTATTGTCCGTAGCGTTTACGGTGCGATCAAGCAGATCCTAGAAACAGTGTTGCAGAATAAGGCGACGGCGTTCCGTCAGGTCGTGTTGATTGAGTATCCGCGTCCGGGAATTTGGGCGCTTGGGTTTGTCAGCGGACCGACCAAGGGCGAAGTGCGCCGCAGGCTGGATCGCGAACTCGTCAATGTGTTCTTGCCAACAACCCCAAACCCGACCTCCGGATTCCTGTTATTCGTGCCGAAAGCGGATGTGCAGGTCATGAACATGACGATTGAAGAAGGCATCAAGCTGGTTGTTTCCGGCGGTATCGTGACACCAGAAGACGTGGGCGACCGCCAGGGCAAGCTGGCAATAGATGCGCCGGATGATGATGATAGTGAGGCTGATCAGCAGCGCAAAGGTCAGTAAATCGACCGGCCAATCGTATTCGTGAAGGCTTCCAGCATTTTGACACCGGCATAGGAATTCCCGTTGGCGTCGAGCGCCGGAGACCATACAGCGACGGTCATCTCACCGGGCACAACGCCAATAATCCCACCACCAACGCCACTCTTCGCCGGAATGCCAACATGGAATGCGAAGCTGCCGACGGCGTCATAAAGGCCGCAAGTGGCCATTAATGCATTGATGCGGCGTGTTTTACGCTCGGTTGCGATGCGCTTGCCTGTGCGAACATCAACGCCACGATTGGAGAGAAATAGGCCTGCGCGCGCCAGATCCCGGCACGACATGGCGATGCTGCATTGGTGAAAATAGGCGTCCAGGACATCGTCAACAGGGGATTCTAGATTGCCGTTGGCTTTGAGAAAATTTGCTATTGCAGCGTTCCAATGGCCATGGTCTCGCTCAGACGCGGCGACCTCCAGGTCAAACTGAATACTGTCATTACCTGAAAGTGCGCGGAATTGCTCAAGGATAGCCTGCTTGGGGTCATCATTATCGGTGACGATACAGTCGGTCGTAACATGCGCCCCGGCGTTGATAAACGGATTGCGGGGCACACCTTTTTCGTATTCTAGCTGAACGAGGGAGTTGAACGGGTTGCCGGAAGGCTCTCGTCCGACACGCTTCCAAAGCGCACGGTCGCGCAGCTTCATCGCCATAAGCAGCGTGAAAAGCTTGGAGACGCTTTGGATTGAAAATGGCTCCTCCGCGTCGCCCGCAAAGGCTTCCCGTCCATCGACGCAGGAAACCGCGATGGCCAGCTTTTCCGCCGGGACCCTGGCAAGAGCCGGAATATATGCGGCGACCTTGCCGGGGCCCATATGTTTCAGGCCGCGCTCCAGTACAGAATCGAGCACAGCTTGGAGGTCGATGTCTAATGTTTCCGCCATTGGGCCAGCGCTCCTGGGAAAAGTATCGCACATGAAAAACGCCCCGGCCTGCACGATCGCATGGCCGGGGCGTTGATCAGACTAGGCTGTAGCGCGCTGCGTTATAGAAGGCGCATCCGTGCCGCCATGGGGCCACGCGGGCCAGGGCGGACATCAATTTCGACAGGCTGGTCCGGCTGTAGGTCACTGATGCCAGCATTTTCCATGGCGCGACCGGGCACGTAAATATCTGGGCCGCCATCATCTGGCAGGGCGAAGCCAAAGCCGCGCTCATAGTTGAAGAATTTCATCCGGGCGACTTTGGTTTCAAGCGGCGCTCGATCATCACGATTGCCGCCGCCACCGCCAGCATAGACGCCACGGTCACCGCCGCCGTAGCCGCCGCGATCCTGTTCGTATCCGGCGCCACCGCCGCCGTAGCCACCGCGATCTTGGCCACCGCCGCCGCCGCCATATCCGCCGCGATCACCGCCGCCATATCCACCGCGGTCCTGGCCGTAGCCGCCGCCACCGCCGCCGTAGCCGCCACGATCACCGCCGCCGCCATATCCACCGCGATCACCACCGCCACCGTAACCGCCACGGTCCTGGCCGTATCCGCCACCGCCGCCGCCGTAGCCGCCGCGGTCCTGGCCGTAACCACCGCCACCACCGCCGCCGTAACCACCGCCGCCACCGTAGCCGCCGCGATCATCGCCATATCCGCCGCCGCCATAAGGGCGCTGCGGGCGTGGAGCCTGTGCGACTTCTTCGCCAAGTTCCACGATTTCCTTTACGGTGCCGACCTGCAAACCGCGTCGGCCCGCCACCAAATCACATTTCAATTTTGATTCCGGCGGGATTGAGTCCCGCCCGACAGCCTGCAGTGAGGTGACGTGGATAAATGCGTCATCTCCGCTTGGTGTCGTTACAAAGCCGTAGCCTTTGACACTGTTGAACCATTTTACCGTGACATCGACATCTGTCTCTGTCGGTTGTTGATCATCCTGAAAAGCCATAGCGCACTCATTCCCCGGGTCGGATCATCTTGCCCGCCCCCTACACATACCGATGCGGGGAGGGACCACATCCAATATTCGCCTGTTCAGCCATTGGAACAGTGCAGCTCCAACGGCGCGAACAAAACTCGCTGCTTGTATGTGCTTTTTTACTGGCCTTGCTCTGAAAGACAATGCGTCTTCAGGTCTGCGCCGACGATGCTTAAGCGGATCGCCTGTTATTATACCGCACGCTTTCCTAGAAGCTGCGCGGGCACGCGTACTAAAGCCCTCAAAAAATCCACAGCGAATTTCCCTCCTTTAAGGTAGGGTTTATTGCACCAAAATCAAGTGAATTCGCGTTTGTTCTCATATCTTCATGCATTGCCCAAGATATAGGCAAAGCTGAAACCAAACACTTACTATGATCTAAGTTAAGGCAAATTATAGTTTAAGGCCCTGACCCTAGGGTCAGGGCCCTAAGGTAGTGGCGGCAGAAGTGTTGCTTGAAATGCTGGCCGCGCCGCTTCCGCCTCAAACCAAGCCGTGAGATTTGGCCGCCCGGTGCGCCACTTATCTTCCGGGAAGCGGTAATCCGCGTAATCCATGGCGATAACGAGCCCGATGGCGGAAACATCGCGTGGGCCTGTAAATGGCAAATTTGCCTCCAGCCAGTCATAAACCCGGGCTTGGCGACCCGTTTCATAGCTGAGAAAGCTGGGGCTGCGTTCGTTGACGGGGCGGCGAAGCTCGCGGGCGCGCCATGCCAGGGATTCAAGCAGGCTTTCGGATAGTGACCACAGCCTGGATGCAGCCCAGCGCGCTGGGCCAATATCATGGTGGAGACGGGGGGCACCGCCCAAGCGATCAAGATATTCACAGATCACCGTCGAATCTACGAGCATCAGCCCGTCCGGGCCCGTGAGCGTTGGTACTTTGCCAAGTGCACTGACATCCAATACTTCATTTTCAGGCGTTCGCACGCGGGTGTTGAAGTCCTCCACCTGGTCTGTCAGGCCGCATTCATGCACGACCATCCTGACTTTGCGGGCGAACGGGGAGGTGGGTGTCATGTAGTGGCAATAGGGTTTTGCTGTGGTCATTGAATCAATCCAAGCCGTTGCGTAGCATGGCGACAACTATCGCCTGATCGGGCGAGCGATGCAAAATTTAGGAGACTCCAGCGATGGACATGGCCTTTTCCGCCGAAGACGAAGCATTCCGAGGCAAAGTACGCGCATTCCTGAGTGAGGCGCTGCCAAAGGATGTTTCAGACAAAGTCATCAACGGGCGCCACATCCCGCGTGAAGACATCATGGCCTGGCATCATGCATTACATAAGCAGGGCTGGATCACGCCAAATTGGCCGGAGCAATGGGGCGGCCCTGGTTGGACGGCCAACCAGAAATACATTTTTGACGAAGAAAGTTCCCTGGCCGGCGCACCACGTCCGATTTTGTTCGGCATTACAATGTGCGGCCCCGTGCTGATGCGCTACGGCACAGAAGAGCAGAAAAACTACTATCTGCCAAAGATTGCGTCTGGTGAGATCATTTTCTGCCAGGGCTATTCGGAACCGGGGTCTGGGTCAGACCTTGCCAGCTTGAATATGAAGGCGGTGCGGGATGGCGATGATTTTGTCCTGAACGGCCAGAAAACCTGGACGACATCAGCCCATATGGCCGATTGGATTTTCTGCCTGGTGCGCACGTCTAGTGCGGGCAAGCGGCAGGAAGGTATCACGTTCATTCTGCTGGATATGGCGACCAAGGGTGTGTCGGTGAAGCCGCTGATTACGCTGGACGGCACCCATGAGGTCAACGAAGTGTTCTTCGATGACGTTCGGGTTCCAGCAGCAAACGTCATTGGTGAGGTCGACCAAGGTTGGACGGTTGCGAAATACCTGCTTGGCCATGAACGCATGGGCGGCGGTGCACTTGGCGGGGTTAAAAAGCTCCTGAGCCAGTTGAAAGACATCGCACGGGAAGAGGACGATGGATTCGGCAATGCGCTTTGGGATGACGAGACATTCCGCCGCAAAGTCTCCCAAACCGAAATCGAACTGATGACCTTGGAAGTGCAGATGATGCGCTTGTTGTCTGCGGTTTCGGCCGATCGGGAGATGGGCTTCGAGGCGTCCATGATTAAGATTCGCCGGTCTGAGATTTTGCAGCGGCTGACAGAGTTGAAAATGGAAGCCGTGGGGTATTATTCCTCGCCTTATATCAAGGCGGCCTTGACGGAGCGGTGGAACGAGGAGCCGATTGGCGCTGAATACGCCAATTCCCAGACGCCGCAGTATCTTAACAACCGCAAGCATTCGATCTTCGCCGGATCAAATGAGATTCAGCACAATATTATTGCAAAACGCATGCTTGGACTATAACGAACGATCCCGGGTGTGGCGATCCGCAGCGGTAAAGTATCGAGTCTTCTGGCTTGTGTATCGATCGCTGTCCGTCTAGCATCCAGGCGCTCGCGGGGTTAGACCGTGCCGCGCGCCATCTTCGTGATGGAAATACTGCGGTTTGAAGAGCAAGACCGCTTACTAAAGGCGGTCTAAACAGGGAGAAACTATATGAAATTAGGTACGCTTCTGCGGACCGTCGCGGCTGCCGCGATTGGTATCGCTATTACGGCCCCAGCGTTTGTTTCTGACGCTGAAGCCCGCACACGCTGGAAAGTGCACAGCGCTTTCGGCTCCAAGATTTTCGTTATCGGGCCTGGCATCTACAACGTCTCTAAGGCTGTTGAGAAAATGTCCGAAGGCGACTTCATCATGAAGCCTTTCGAGCCAGGCGCACTTGTGCCAGGCACGAAGTACTTTGATGCTGTCTCCACCGGCTCCATCGACGCTGCTTGGGGCACGCCTGGCTACGACACGCACAAGAACTTCGCTTATGCTTTCTATAGCGCTGTTCCGTTCGGTCCTCGTGGCGGCGAATATCTCGCATGGATGCGTCATGGCGGTGGTCAAGAGATCGCTGAAGAGATGTATGCACGTGACAACATCAAATATTACCTCTGCAACCTGATTGCTCCTGAGTCATCTGGCTGGTTCCGCAAGGAAATCAAGTCCACTGCTGACCTCAAAGGCCTGAAGATGCGCTTCTTCGGTCTTGGCGCAAAGGTTATGGAAAAGTTTGGCGTTTCCACTCAGCTCCTCGCTGGCGGTGACATCTATCCGGCTCTAGAACTCGGCACGATCGACGCGACCGAATTCTCCATGCCTGCGATTGATAAAGATCTGGGCTTCTACCAGATCGCTAAGCACAACTACTTCCCAGGTTGGCATCAGCAGTCCACGCTCGGCTCACTGATCGCGAACATGGACAAGGTTAAGGCTCTGCCAGAAGGTCAGCAGGAAATGCTTGAGCAGGCTTGCCAGGCTCAGGTTATGCGCTCCTTCGCAGAATCTGAAGGCTTCCAGCATCAGGCTATGGCTTTCCATCAGACGAAGGGTGTTACCATCCATCGTTGGAGCCAGGACATTCTGGACGAGCTCGAAGCCAAGTGGCAGGAAGTTATCGCAGCTGAAATCGCTGATAGCGAAGATGCCAAGAAGATCTGGGCGAGCTATTCCGAATTCCGCGAAGGCTATGCGATTTGGAAAGACCACGGCTACCTGAAGTAGGGCTTGCTGTAGTTACGACGATCTGAGACAGCGACGTCGGCTGTTCCTTCGGGACGGTCGGCGTCGTTTCTCTTACTGACTGACGGGATGGCTTAATCCCGCGCGCAAAACGACCACGGAAAACGTGGCGATATAACAACAAGATGCTGCAGAGAGGCTGACGTCATAATGCGCAAACTCTTAGAAATAGCGGATGTCTGCGAATGGATCCCGCAAAAAGCTGGTAAGCTTGGCGCGTGGCTCATCGTGCCGCTGATCATTGTGATCATGTATGACATTACGACCCGGAAGCTGCAGTTTATTCAGCAAGCCGTTTTGAACTCTCCTCTATATGAATATATTTCGCCCACCAAATTGCAGGAGTGGGAGTGGCATCTCCACACCGCGTTATTCCTGCTGGCCCTGGGCTATGCTTACGTCAACAACGCTCACGTTCGGGTCGATTTGATCCGCGAAAAGTGCAAAGACCGGACCCAGGCTTGGATCGAGTTCTTTGGCATTATCCTGGCACTGTTCCCCTATTGCATCGTGATCGGCATCATTTCGATGCGCTTCATTGAGCTTGCATACACGTCGAACGAAATTTCACAGTCCATGACGGGCCTGAGCCAGCGCTGGATTATCAAGTCCTTCCTGCTCATCGGTCTTTTCCTGGCGCTTCTGGCCGGTATTTCGACGTTGCTGCGTCATATCGTGTATTTGTTCGGTCCAGCGCATCTTAGAGATGACGTGCCGATGAATATGTTGACCTCAGCAGAATCGGCGCATTTACCGCGTATTGAAGACGAAGACTTGAACCGCGAAGACGATGATCCCATCGTCACGTCGTCCTGAGCGGAAGGAATAGATAGCTATGTATTTCGAGGATTTCCTTCCGGTCATTATGTTCGCCATGCTTGCATGCGGACTGTTCACAGGTTTCCCGGTTGCCTTCGTCGTTGGCGGTACGGGCATCGCCTTCGGTTTCATCGGCATGTATTTCGACGTGTTCTCGATGATCGAATTCTTCAACGTTCCAGAACGCATTTGGGGCGGGGCTGCTGAAAACCCTGTTCTGGTCGCGGTTCCCTGTTTCATCTTTATGGGAACAATGCTTGAGAAATCAGGCGTCGCGGAAGATCTGCTGAAAATTCTGGAACTGCTGCTGAAGCGTGTTCCAGGCGGCTTGGCGCTGGCTGTCACGGCCATGGGCACGATCATGGCGGCGACCACGGGCATTATCGGTGCATCCGTTGTCATGATGTCCCTGATGGCACTGCCCGCCATGTTGCGGGCCGGGTACCAGAAAGAACTGGCCACCGGCACCATCGCAGCGTCGGCGACATTGGGCATTCTCATTCCACCAAGCATTATGCTCGTCATCATGGCGGATCTGCTGGCGATCTCAGTCGGCAATCTGTTCATCGGCGCGATCTTGCCGGGCCTATTGCTGTCCTCCCTTTACTTCATCTACATCATCGTGATTTCGGCGTTGAAGCCACATATCGCGCCGCCAATTGCGGACGACAAAATGGTCGACAGCAAGACGCTGATGTTGATGGTGCTTAAAGGCTTTGTGCCGCCGGTTATCCTGATCGTCATGGTGCTGGGCTCAATCTTCGGCGGCATTGCGACGCCGACGGAAGCAGCTGGCGTTGGTGCATTCGGCTCTCTGATGCTCGCGGTGTTCAACGGTCGTTTGAGCATTAGCACCCTCAGGGATGTGGCTGAGCGCACCGCGCTGACCACGGGCATGATCTTCTTCATCTTCCTGGGTGCGACCACGTTCTCTTACGTGTTCCGGTCCCTGGGCGGCGAACATCTGATCATTGCTGGCGTTGAATATATGGATCTGCACTCCTGGAGCCTGCTGGTCCTGCTAATGTTCACGATCTTTATCCTGGGCTTCTTCTTCGACTTCCTGGAGATCACGCTGATCATCCTGCCGGTGTTCGCGCCGATCGTGGAGTTGCTGGACTTCGGCGTCCACGTCGAAGGCCGCGACATCATCTATTGGTTCGCAATTCTGGTGGCGGTGAACCTGCAGACGTCGTTCCTTACCCCGCCCTTTGGATTTGCGCTCTTCTACTTGAAGGGCGTGGCACCAAAAATAGTGAAGATGCAGCACATCTACAAAGGCATCATACCGTTCGTGATGCTGCAGTTGATCGGCCTTGGGTCCGTCATGGCATTCCCTGGTCTGGCGCTCTATCTGCCGAGCGTGCTGCTCAGCTAAATCCACCAAGTGCAGTGGTAACGCTGCGTGGGTCAGAGGTCACACAAGGTCTCTCAAGTCCTGCCTGACCGCCCTCAGACTCGTTGGGGAAGTGGTCTCAACGCCCGCCGTTCTCACTGAACGGCGGGCGTTCGCATTTTCTGGCGGCGGTGGTTATCCTGCTTTCCTGAATCTGAGGAGCGACTTTCATGGATATGACGTTCACGCCAGCAGAACAGGCCTTCCGCCGCGAAGTCCAGGCGTTCGTTGCGGAAAACCTGCCTGCCCCGATCGCCCGCAAGGTGGCTGATGGTGTTGAAATGACCCGGGACGACATGTCGACCTGGATGCAGATCCTGGCCAAGCAAGGCTGGCTCGCGACCAATTGGGAACAGAAGGATGGCGGTCCCGGTTGGAGCACCGCGCAAAAACATATCTTCGAAGAAGAATGTGCTGCTGCAGGCGCGCCGGACATCATTCCTTTCGGGACGCGCATGGTCGGCCCCGTGCTATTGGCGTTCGGCACGCCTGAGCAGAAGGCGAAATACCTGCCTGGCATTGTCTCTGGTGAAATGCTCTGGTGCCAGGGTTATTCGGAGCCTGGGGCTGGGTCTGACCTGGCGCAATTACAGCTCTCAGCGAAGCTTGATGGCGATGAGTACGTCGTCAACGGCACGAAGATCTGGACGACCCAAGCGCATATGGCTGACATGATTTTCGTCCTTGCCCGCACCGATAATTCAGGCCGCAAGCAAGATGGCGTTACCTGTTTGTTGATTGATATGAAAGCGCCGGGCGTCACCGTCCGTCCGATTATCACCATTGATGGCCGGCACCGTTTCAATCAGGAATTCTTCGATGACGTGCGCGTCCCTGTGGCGGACCGCGTTGGCGAAGCTGGGGATGGCTGGCGGATTGCGAAATATCTTCTCGGCCATGAGCGCTCCAATGCTGCGGGCGTTGCGGGTGCGGTGCGCATGCTGAAGAAGCTCCGCGCCATCGCCAAGGCGGAGCGCGCCGAAGGTGAAACGCTGATGCAGGACCAAGATTTCCGCCGGACCCTCGCGGACGTTGAAACGCGGCTTGAAGTGCTGCGGATGACAGCGATGCGCAACCTGGCCCGCGCATCCGCCGATAAGCCCGTTGGGGCGGAGGCCTCGGTCGTGAAGCTTGGCATGGCCGAAATTCGCAAAGACATTTCGGAACTCAGCATGCAAGCGGGGGCGTATTACGCGAACCCATTTGATCCAAAGGCGATCCGGGAAGGCTGGGGCAACCAGCAACCCATCGGTGCGGATTACATTTTCAAGTTGGCACCGGATTACTTTGAAATGCGGGCGCGCTCTATTGCGGGCGGTTCCAACGAAATCCAAAAGAACATTATCGCTAAGCGCACTCTGGGGCTCTGACATGCATATGAATTTTTCCGCCGATGAACTGGCGTTCGAGCAAAAGGTCGCGGCTTTCGTATCTGAAAACCTGCCGGCCGATATCAAGGACAAAGTCGATCGCGGCATTGAGCTGACGCGCGAGGAGGTCCGCCGCTGGATGGAAATCCTGGGGCAGAAAGGCTGGGCAGCGACCAATTGGGACAAGAAAGATGGCGGCCCTGGCTTCACCATCGCTGAGAAGTTCTTGGCCGAAGACGCGATCTTTATGAATGGTGCGCCAAAGATGGTGCATTTCGGCACCCGCATGGTTGGCCCGGTATTGCTGGCTTTCGGCACAGACGCGCAGAAAGCCAAATATGTTCCCAAAATTTTGACCAGCGAAGAAGTCTGGTGCCAGGGCTATTCAGAACCCCAGGCCGGGTCTGACCTTGCCCAACTGCAATGTTCCGCCGAATTGGATGGTGACGAATATGTGGTGAATGGCACCAAAATCTGGACGACATCCGCCCATTGCGCAGACCGCATGTTCGCCCTTGTTCGGACTTCCAAGGAGGCCCGCAAGCAAGAAGGCATCACTTGCCTGCTGATTGACCTGAAAGCTCCTGGCGTTGAGATCCGTCCGATCATTACGCTCGATGGGAAGCATGTCTTTAACCAGGAATTCTTTGACAATGTACGCGTGCCGGTTTCGGACCGCATTGGCGAAGAAGGCGACGGCTGGAAGATCGCGAAGTTCTTGCTTGGGCATGAACGCTCCAACGCCACATATGTCTCTATGAACAAGCGCAATCTGCGTAAGCTCAAGGAAATCATGGCGGACCAGCGGGCTGACGGTGAACGCCTTGCCGATGATCCCGGATTCGTTCGCAAGCTGGCGGACCTGGAACAGGACATGCTCGCGACGACGACTATGGCGATGCGGCAACTCGCGGCGGCTTCGGCCGACAAGCCGGTAGGTGCGGAAGCATCCATCATGAAACTCCGCGTGATGGACGCTTATAAGCAATGCCATGAGCTGATGATGGAGGCTGGCGCCTACTACGCGCAGCCCTTCGAACGCGGCCATATCCGCGGTGAAGCGAATACAGAATGGGTGGGGCCAGATTACCTCTACCGCATGTCGCCAGATTATTTTGAAAGCCGTGCAATGAGCATCGCCGGGGGCAGCCACGAGATTCAAAAAGACATCCTGGCAAAGCGTGCGCTCGGTCTCTAACCCATGCTTGCGTCCTGGGCTGTGGGCGCTTAGCCTTTCACATGAAATACAGGCGTTTCAGAAGAGCGCTGACGACCTCTAGGGAGCTATTCGAAGATGGATTTTGAACTTTCCGAAGACCAAGTGCTGCTGCAGGAAAGCGTGACCCGCTTCGTGGCTGACAATTATTCTTTCGAACAGCGCCGGAAGCTGGTTGATACCGACCAGGGCTATTCTGATAAGCAATGGTCGCAGTTTGCGGAATTGGGCTGGCTCGGCATGCCGTTCGCTGAAGATGTCGGCGGTTATGGCGGCACGCCGGTTGAAACCATGGTCGTGCTAGAGGAATTCGGTAAAGGCCTCGTGGCAGAACCCTATATCTCCACAATCGTCCTTGGCGGTGGTGCGCTTGTCCATGGCGGCACAGCGGCGCAGCAGCAGGAACTGATCCCTCAGGTCGCGGAAGGCAATTTGAAACTGGCGCTTGGTTTTGCAGAACGCCAGTCCCGTTACAATTTGGCGGATGTCCAGACCAAGGCTGAGAAATCTGGTGTTGATTATGTGCTGTCCGGTATGAAGAGCGTTGTTTTTGGTGCGCCGACGGCCAACAAATTCATCGTGTCTGCGCGCACCGGCGGCGCCGCGCGGGACGAAGGCGGCATATCGCTGTTCTTGGTGGATGCAGATGCGTCTGGCGTGTCCGTGCGCGGCTACCCAACGGTAGACGGCATGCGCGCTGGTGAAGTCACGCTGGATGGCGTCAAAGTCGGTGCGGACGCGCTGATGGGGGCGGAGGGCGAAGGCTTCGGCGCGCTCGAAACAACCATTGACTACGCCATTGCAGCGACGGCGGCAGAAGCGGTCGGTGCCATGAGCGCACTGAACGACATGACGCTTGAATACATCAAGACCCGCGAACAATTCGGCCAGCCTATCGGCAAGTTCCAGGTGCTCCAGCACCGCATGGTGGACATGTTCATCGCCCATGAAGAAGCCAAATCTATGGCAATGATGGCGGCGATGCGTATTGATGATGAGGACCCGAACGAGCGGCGTAAGGCTGCGTCTGCGACCAAAGTCCAGATCGCAAAGTCCGCCCGCTTTGTCGGCCAACAGGCTATTCAGCTGCATGGTGGCATTGGCATGACGGATGAATATGCCGCCGGCCACTACTTCAAGCGCCTCACCATGATCGACCGCAGCTATGGCGATGGTGATTATCATCTGGCGCGGTTTGGCGCGGTAAGCTAAACCGTGGATAGGTTTTACGGGCGGGGAGATATTTCGGCATGATGAAGAGCATCGTCGTCGCGTTGGACGGCTCGTCCTCCAGCGTAAATGCGCGCAAGACAGCGATTGAAGTCGCCAAGCGGACTGGCGCTAGCCTGGTCGGTATCGGCGTGTTGGATGTACCGTGGATTACGGAACCCCGGGCTACGCCTATCGGCGCGGGCTCTTACCAAACGCATCGGAATGACAAGCTGATCGAAGAAGGCCGGGAGAAAATCCGGGATCGGATTGATGCTTTCCGCACTGAATGTGCCGCTGCAGAGCTAGAGTGCTCGGCCGTCGGCACAGAAGGCGACCCAGTTGTGCAACTGGATTCTGAGGCCGACCGCCATGACCTTATCGTCATAGGTCGCGAAACCAATTTCCATGGCGGCGAAAACCATGAAATTGGCGGGACAGTTGAAAAGCTGCTGCATGATAATCCGCGCCCGCTGATCGTGGCCCCTGAAACAGATTATTCCAACGCGAATGATGATGTTGTTGTGGTGGCATTCGATGGGGATGTTACGTCCTCCCGCGCCATGCACATGTTCCTGCTTTTGGGGCTCGCCAAAGGCCGCGAAGTGCATGTGGTGTCTGTGGACCCGGACGCCGCCAAAGCCAACGCCCTGGCCGAACGCGGGGCCGCTCTGTTCCGTAGCCACGGTTATGCGGCCCTCTCTAACGGTGTCGCATCCCGGGGCAAAGTGTCAGACAGCGTCCTTGGTGCGATCAGCACCTGCAACGCTGGCCGCCTCGTCATGGGGGCTTACGGCCACGAAGGCGGCATCCGCCGCATGTTCGTTGGCTCAACAACCAAGCGCCTGCTGACAGCCAGCCCCGTCCCAGTCTTCGTGCATCATTAGAACATCCACATTTGATCCGATTCAGATCAAATCTGGAGAAATGCGCGCTATCAGTGTCTTAAAGCGTTGGGCGGCACCCTATCGGGTGCACAACGCTTTAGGCCCTCGATTCTGGCTGTCGCCTGAAATACAACGTCCACGGCTCAAGACCTTCATCCGAAACCGGGTTGCTTGTCGACCGCAAGCTTAACGATGCGCTTGGTCTGTTATCATTGGTGGCTTGGCCATTTAGGGGTATCCGGATGGAATTTGATCTAATGGCGATCCTGCCGCTGGCGGTGATACTGGCAGGCACGGGCTGCATTGCAGGCGTTCTGGCAGGCCTGCTTGGCGTCGGCGGCGGCATCATTGTGGTGCCTGTACTTTTCACGATGTTGGGATTTATCGATATCGATATGGCCGTCCGCATGCATTTGGCGGTTGGTACGTCTCTGGCCAGTATCGTGTTGACGTCATTTGTCTCTGCACGGGCCCATCATAAACGCAGTGCGGTCGATGTGGCCTTGCTGAAATCCTGGGGTGTGTGGATTTTCGCAGGATCGATCGCGGGCGTCTTGATCGCAAATGCGATTAGCGGCGGCGCGCTGACGACTGTGTTCGGTGTGGTTGCGTTAGCCGTCGCCCTCTATATGGCGCTAACGCCGCCGGACTTCCGCTTACGTGACCGATTGCCATCCGGGATCGCGGGCTGGGCGAGCGGATTCAGCATTGGCGGGCTGTCGGCGATGATGGGGATCGGCGGCGGTACGCTGTGTGTGCCCTATTTCAACGCATTTGGCTTCCCAGTGCACCGCGCCGTCGGCACGGCAGCCGCCATCGGACTGATAATCGCGACGCCCGCTGCCATCGGCTTCATTGTGACTGGCTGGGGCATTCCAGCTTTGCCCCAGGCAAGTCTTGGGCATGTCAACTTGCTTGGCCTTGCCCTAATCGCACCCTTTACCACACTGTTTGCGCCATTCGGCGTAAAGCTGGCACATTTGCTTTCGCCCAAATTGCTGAAGCGCGCGTTCGCATTCTTTTTATTCGTGACGGCAATAAAGATGCTTGTTCTCTGAGCGCCATAGCGCACAGATTCTCGTGCGTTCGGGTCCTGACCCTAAAACATACTCTTCAGCACCCGGTCCGGTGGTGCGTGGCCGTCGGAGAAGGCTTGGATGCTGGCGATGACTTTTTCGCCCATGGCGATGCGCGCTTCGACGGTGGCGGACGCGATGTGTGGGGTGAGGACGACGTTTTCCATCTTCAGCAGCTTCGGCGTCACGACGGGTTCATGCTCGTAAACATCCAATCCTGCACCGCCTATTCGGCCTGAAGTGAGGGCGCGGACCATGGCGGCCTCGTCAATCACATCGCCGCGGCTGGTGTTGATGATCACCGCGCCCTGCTTGACCATGTTAAGACGTGGCGCGTTCAGCAGGTGATATGTGCCGGGCGTGCGCGGGCAGTTGACGGAGATCACATCCATCCGCGCGACCATCTGGTTTAATGAATCCCAGTATGTGGCCTCCAGTTCTTGTTCAATCTCACCGTGGGCACGGCGGCGGTTGTGATAGTGGATCGTCATGCCGAACGCGCGGGCCCGTCTGGCCAGCGCAGCGCCAATCCGCCCCATGCCGACAATGCCCAGCCGTTTGCCGCGCAAGCTGGCACCCATCAGGCCGGTCGGGCGCCACCCGTCCCAATTATTCGCGCGCACCAAGCGCTGGCCTTCGCCAATGCGGCGGATTACGGCCAGGATCAGCGCCATCGCCATGTCGGCTGTGTCTTCTGTTAGCACACCTGGTGTGTTGGTGACGGTTAGCCCCTTGGCGTGGGCGGCCTCCAGATCAATATGGTCGACGCCCGCACCGTAATTGGCGATCAGCTTCATGTTTGGCCCAGCGGCGCGGATGACCTCTGCGTCGATCCGGTCTGTTACGGTGCAGGCCAGCACGTCAGCCTCTGCCATGGCAGCCTTCAGCGCATCTTTAGTGAGCGCGTCGTCTATATCGTTCAAGTCCGCGTCAAACAGCTCCATCATCCGGGTTTCGATGGAGTCGGGCAGCCTGCGCGTAACAACGACTTTGGGGCGGGATTTGGGGGTGGGCTGGGGCATGGAGGGTGCAGCGTCCTTAGCGGGTCAGGGGCACATTATAGGCCGGTCTTCCACTTGCTGAAACAGGCCCTCGCGTTCAGAAGCGACTTCGTGCATCAATACGGCTTCTAAATTCGTAATTGCCTGGAGCGCCCAGCCCATGACCGTCCGTCGCGGCCGCCACTTCCTTCAGATCCCTGGTCCCTCGAACTCCCCAGACCAGATCCTCCATGCCATTGGCCAGCCGACGCTCGATCATCGCGGCCCAGATTTTGCCCTGCTTGGCAAAGAGGTGCTGGGGGGCATGCGCAAGATCTTCCAGACGGAACATCCTGTGGTGATCTATCCGTCCTCAGGCACGGGGGCTTGGGAAGCCGCGCTGGTCAACCTGTTCAATCCTGGCGACACGTTGCTTATGGTAGAAACCGGCCAGTTCGCATCGCTCTGGAAAGAGCTGGCAGAGCGGCTTGGCTACAAGACAGAGTTCATTGAAGGCGATTGGCGCCGGGGTGTGCAGGCCGAGCAGGTTGAAGCGCGACTGAAGGCCGATAAGGCCGGTGCAATCCGTGCGGTCTGCATGGTCCACAACGAGACCTCCACTGGTGCCACCAGCCATGTGGAGCAAGTGCGGAAAGCCATGGATGCGGCGGGCCATGAAGCGCTGTTCCTAGTCGACACGATTTCCGGCCTCGCTTCCATGGATTATCGGCATGATGCATGGGGTGTGGATGTTTCAATCTCCGGTTCCCAGAAAGGCCTGATGGTGCCGCCGGGCCTAAGCTTCAACGCCCTTAGCCCGCGCGCGCTGGAAGCCTACAAGAGCGCTATGGTTCCGCGATCCTATTGGGATTGGGGGCCGATGCTGTCTATGAACGAAAGCGGCTATTTCCCCTATACGCCATCCACCAACCTGCTGTTCGGGCTGAAAGAAGCGATCGATATGCTGTTGGAGGAAGGGCTGGATAACGTGTTCGCCCGCCATTTCCGCCTTGGTGAAGCGACCCGACACGCGGCGCAGGCCTGGGGCCTGGACGTGCAGTGCGAGAACCCGGACGAACGCTCCAACGTGCTGACGGCCATTCGCCTGCCGGACGGTCATGATGCGGATGCGCTGCGCGCCGTCATCCTGAAGCAATTTGATGTGTCCCTGGGCAATGGCTTGGGCAAGATCAAAGGCAAGGTTTTCCGCATTGGCCATCTTGGTGATTTCAATGAGCCTATGCTGCTGGGAACCCTGGGTGCTGTTGAAGCTGGCCTGAAGCTTGCGGGCGTGCCGCACCAGGCTGGCGGCGTTGATGCCGCCATGCGCTATCTGGCTGATACATCGAAGTAGCTTGCAGAGATCGAGGCGAGGCGGCACTCTCCCAAACATCCCGTTTGGAGAGCGCCGATGCCTGATACGACCCCCGCGAACATCGAAATCCGCCACAGCACCTGCCCGCATGACTGCCCATCGTCCTGCGCGCTGGAAGTAGAGCGGCTGGATGCGAATACGATTGGCCGGGTGCGTGGCGCATCGGCGAACACGTATACGGATGGCGTGATCTGCGCGAAGGTCGCGCGCTATGCCGAACGCGCTCACCACCCGGATCGCCTGATGCATCCATTGATGCGGACGGGGCCGAAGGGGTCCAAAGAATTTAAGCGGGTCAGCTGGGATGAAGCGCTTGACGTGATTGCTAAGCGCTTCCTGGAGATTGAAAAGACCAGCGGGCCGGAAGCGATTTGGCCGTATTTCTATGCTGGCACCATGGGCATGGTCATGCGGGACGGTATCAACCGCCTCCGCCACGTAAAAGGGTATTCCGGCCAGCATTCCACCGTATGCACGACCCTGGCTTTCACCGGTTTTATCGCTGGCACTGGGGCGCTTAGGGGCGCGGACCCACGGGAGATGGCGGAGAGTGATCTGGTGGTGATCTGGGGCACGAACCCGGTCAACACCCAGGTCAATGTCATGACCCACGCGATCAAGGCCCGGAAGAACCGGGGCGGTAAGATCGCTGTGGTGGATGTGTATGAAACGGGTGCCGCCAAGCAAGCGGATATCTTCGTGCGCGTGAATCCGGGCACGGATGCAGCCCTCGCCTGCGCCGTCATGCACATCCTGTTCCGGGATGGCCATGCGGACTGGGATTATCTGAACCAATACACTGATGCGCCGGAAGAACTTGAAGCGCACCTGAAAACCCGTGACCCCGAATGGGCCAGCAAAATCTGTGGCACGCCGGTTAAGGATATTGAGGCCTTCGCGGAAGCCATTGGTGAGACGGAACGCACGTTCTTCCGCTTGGGCTACGGCTTTACGCGCCAGCGCAATGGTGCCGTTGCAATGCATGCCGCCAGTTGCATTCCCGCCGTCACGGGAGCCTGGAAGCACAAGGGCGGCGGTGCGTTCCACAATAACGGTGCGATTTATGGCTGGAATAAAACCATCATCGAAGGCCAGGATGCGCGGGACCCCAATGTGCGCTTGCTCGACCAGGCTCGCATTGGTGAGGTGCTGACAGGTGGTGCAGATGCGCTGAAGGGCGGGGGGCCAATCAAGGGGATATTCATCCAGAACACTAACCCGATGATGATCGCGCCCGATCACACTAAGGTCCGCCAAGGTTTTGAGCGGGATGATCTGTTCACCGTTGTGCATGAGCAATTCATGACCGAAACCGCCCAAATGGCCGATATCGTGCTGCCCGCGACCATGTTCACAGAACATGATGATTTCTATCAGGGCGGCGGGCATCAGCACATCATGCACGGCCTCAAAGTGGTGGAGCCGCCGGGCGAATGCCGCTCGAACCATGAAGTGATTTGCGCGCTGGCGGAACGGTTGGGCACCGAACACCAAGGCTTTACCATGAGTCCGCGTGAGTTGATTGACGCTACGCTCAAAGCCTCCAACCGCCCTGGCCTGGATAAGCTGGAGGAGGAGAACTGGTTCGACATTCAGCCGCCGTTTGAGCAGGCGCATTATATCGGCGGGTTTGCCCATAGTGACGGCAAATTCCACTTTAAGGCCGATTGGTCTGAGCCGGCACCTAAGGGCTTTGGCGGCTATCAACCGGCCGATATGCCGACATTGCCGGACCATTGGGCCGTCATCGATGCCGCGACGGAGGCAAAACCGTTCCGCATGGCGACAAGCCCGGCGCGGAGCTTCCTGAACTCCACCTTCACCGAAACCAAATCCTCCCAACAACGCGAAGGTCGCCCGACCGTGCAGATGCGGGCGGAGGATGCGGAGAAGCTTGGGTTGAGCGACGGCCAGCGCGTGAGGATCGGCAATGATTTGGGCGAAACCATCCTGCATCTGGCCATTAGCGATACGACCAATGCGGGCGTGGTCATCGTGGAATCGATCTGGCCGAACGCCGCGTTTGAAACCGGGATTGGCATCAATGTGCTGACATCGGCAGAACCCGGCAGCCCCGTTGGCGGCTCCGTCTATCACGACACGGCTGTGTGGATTAAGGCGGCATAGGCCATGACAAAACCAACGCCGTTCCAAATCCACGCGACCGATAGCCAGCTGGAATACCTGAAAGCCCGGCTGGAAAACGCCCGCTGGCCGGAGCAAGAAACGGTCAGCGATTGGTCCCAAGGCACGCCCTTGGCCTATATGCAGGAGATATCAGCCTATTGGGCGCGGGAGTATGATTGGCGCACCCGGGAAGCCAAGCTGAACACGCTAGACCAGTTCCGGGCGGAGGCTGATGGCTTTGGCCTGCATTTCGTCCATATGCGCTCCCCGCACCCCCAGGCCAAACCGCTTTTGTTGAGCCATGGCTGGCCGGGGTCGATTGTGGAGCTCGCGAAGGCGATCCCCATGCTGCTGGACCCGCCGGCCTATGGCGGTGATGCGGCGGATGCGTTTCATGTGGTGGCACCCTCCCTGCCGGGTTTCGGGTTTTCCGATAAACCAACGGAAACAGGCTACGGCGTCCAGAAGATCGCGGCCCTGTTTGACCGGCTGATGCGCGACCTTGGCTATGATCGCTATTTCGCCCAGGGCGGCGATTGGGGGTCTATGATCACGACGATGATAGGCGCGCAGAACTTGGGTGCCTGTCAGGCGATCCACGTGAACATGCCGATTGGCCGCCCAACGGCGGAGGAGACGGCAAACCCCACTGCCGAGGACAAAGCCGGGATCGCCGCCCTCAAAGCCTATAATGATTGGGATATGGGCTATTCCAAGCAGCAGAGCACCCGGCCGCAAAGTGTGGGATACGGGCTGGTAGATTCCCCCGTTGGCCAGGCTGCATGGATCATAGAGAAGTTTTGGCGTTGGACCGATTGCAACGGCCACCCCGAAAATGCCCTCAGCCGGGATGAGATGCTGGATAACATCATGCTTTACTGGCTGCCGGAAACTGCGGCGTCCTCCGCCCGGCTGTACTGGGAAAGCTTCGGCAAACCCATCCTGAAGGAAACCGGCCCCGCCACCCTACCCGCAGGCTGCAGCCTCTTCCCCAAAGAAATCTTCCGCCCACCCCGCCCCTGGGCTGAGCGCACCTACACCAACATCATCCACTGGAATGAGCTAGATAAGGGCGGCCATTTTGCTGCGTTTGAGCAGCCGAGGACGTTTGTGGATGAGGTGCGGGCGTGCTTTAGACTGGTGCGGTGAATTGGCGGAAAGGCTTAACGGACCCCCCATTCAACATTGACCTAAGAACTTTAAATGCGACCTATCAGACGGTCCCCTCGCCCCCCAACGGGGGGAGAGGGATCAGGGTGAGGGGGGCGCTAGCCCCATATCCGAACGCCCCGACAAGCAACAGAATCCGTTCTGCCCTCACGCCATCATACCATCCTGATAAAGCCCCCCTCACCCTGTCCCTCTCCCCCCGTTGGGGGGCGAGGAGAATGCGTGGTGGCGGTTTCAATTCAATCCGCAACCCATTCCCGGCAGCAGGCGACCGACCTACAGTTTCCTGCGCCGCCAGTCCTTTGGGCGGTCCATAACGCTGTCAACATGATCAACCGGACTCCAATCGCTCACGGCGGTTCCGATGAGGGAAAGCGTGTGCAATTGCGCGAGCCCGGCGAGCGGTTCGATGTCGCTCACGGCGGTTCTGTTGAGGTCAAGCGCCTGCAATTGCGCGAGCCCGGCCAGGGGTTCGATGTCGCTCACGGCGGTTTCGCCTAGGTCAAGCGTGTGCAATTGCGCGAGCCCGGCCAGGGGTTCGATATCGCTCACGGCGGTTCCGGTGAGGTCAAGTCTCTGTAATTTTGTGAGATTGGCCAGTGGCGTTAGAGGTTTTATCGTTGTGTAATCTGCAAGAAGCTCGCGCAAATTTGGGAATGCGGCGAGCAATGTGGGATCCGGGATTTCCTGCTTGCTAGTAAATTGGCCAGAAATATCGAGGCTCCGGACGCGTTTTGCCGCCTCTGCCGGTGTTGCTTTGCCGGCGAGAATATTCGCCCGCGCCTCTGCTTCTGCCGCCTTGCGGATTTCGTGAGCCAGCTCGGGGTCGTCGTCTTCATTCTTATCGATGCGGTCTGCGGTTTCCCTTAGCACATCGGGCAATTCATTCAGGCCAGTTTCAATAACATCTTCTAACCGCTCTTCTATGCGCTTCCAAAGATGCCAAGATGGTTCAAGGATATCCTTGCCGCGTTCTAGGCCGCGCGCCAGATGCCGGAGTTTACCGGAGATACCACCGATCGCGGTTGATAAAGCACGGGCCTTTTCAGTGAGGACGCGCGGCAAGCCTGAAACCGCGGCGGCGGCACGTGCGAGGGTTGCGCTGGACCAAAGCGTGCGCTCCAGGGCGTTGGCTCGGGCGGACTCTGGATTGCGGGCCTCCGTTAGCTCTGTTGCAGAGAGCTCACTGGCTTCTGCCACCGTTCGGGCACGGGCGCTTGCTGCCTCTGCTGCGTCAGTATCTTCTGGCGCTAAGTCTGTCGCAAAGCTCGGTGCTGGTTCGGCTTCGCCCAAGGCGCGTAAGACTGATCGGTGCGCAGTAACGACTTCACCGATAAGGTCGCGGAAGGCGGTATCCCAACCTTCATTGCGTTGCATTTGGGGGGAGCGTCCGGGTCTTCCGGCGGGTCATCAGAGAACGCGAATGGGAGGTACTTTGAGCGGACTTCCGGCAGGAACTCGCTCGCGGCCTCAAGCGGTGTCTTGGCTTCGCGCCAAAGCCCTTGGGGCAAGTGCTTTAGGCCGCGCAACATCTCTTTCAGCGCATTATCAACGGGTGGCTCTAGTCGGGTATTGGAGCCTTCGACACGATCCAGTAATGCCGACGCCATGTTTGCGACGGTCTCAAGGTCTTGGGCTACGTCGCGTGGTGCCTCATCGAAATTGTCAAAGTCATCGACCATCTCTCAAACATAAGCGCGGTTGTATGCGCCGCCAAGCGAATTGCGCCGCCTCTGCCTCAAGCCGCCGTCCACCCGCCATCCGCCAGCAATGTGTGCCCCGTGATGAAGCTGGCCTCATCCGAAAGCAGGTAGAGGATGGGGCTGGCGATTTCTGGGGCTTCGCCGAAGCGGCCTAGGGCGTGGCGGTCTTTGGAGCGGGCGCGGGCGGCTTGTTCGTCTGGGGCGAGGCTCATGCTGCGGCGGAGCATGGGGGTGTCGATGGCACCGGGGGCGACGGCATTCACGCGGACATTGACGGGGGCGAGTTCTAAGGCCGCCGCTTTCGCCAGGGAGACAATCGCACCCTTGCTCGCGATATAGGAAGCGTTCGTGACACCGCCGCCGAACGCAAGCTGGCTTGCCAGAAATACGACGGACCCGCCATTGCCTGCCTCAAACGCTGGCAATGCGGCCTTCAGCCAGGTCCAGGAGCCGCGCACGTTCACGCGGAATACCTCGTCCCAATCTTCTGCTGACACACCTTGGATGGTCTGCCCGCTTTTAGAAATCCCCGCTGCCGTGACGACACCTTTCAGCGCCGATCCCATGCCTTGCGCGATCTCCACGCCCTTGGCTGCCAGGTCTGCATCGGCAACGTCGCCGCTCAACACCTCCAGCGCTGCATCCTTGAATGTCTCTTTGAGGGCGGCCAGCGCATCGGCATCCCGGTCCACGGCGAGCACAGCCGCACCCTCCGCCAATGCGCGTTCAATGGTCGCCCGGCCAATGCCAGAGGCACCGCCGGTGACGATGAGAGTGCTGTTCTGAAAGCGCATGGGTTGGCTCCGCTAGGGTAATGGTTACGTGTTAGCCGCTGGCGGCCTTGCCCTTAATGGCCTCACCAATTTTGGCGGCCATCTGGGTTTGCCCGGCGCGGAGATGGAGGGCCGCGATCCTTAGTGCATTATCGAGCCATTGTGGCGTTGCATCTGCAGCGGCAAGTGCTGCCTTGGCGTCTGCCGCGATGGCGGTGGCGATGGGGTCCTCGACGCCTGCGAAGGCGTTCGCTAATTCCGCCGCAGGAATATTTGCGATCTCCGGCGCGTGGTGGGTGGCCGCGTGATTGTAGATCAGCCCGGCGGATGGTCTGTCACCCGTAGCGAAGCGCCTGAACGCCTCTGCTAGCAGGTCCTGCAGGGTGGTGAATTTGTAGGCGTTGCGGTGATCAATAATCACCGGCTCCATCAACCGTCGATGCTCCCCCATGCCCCGGAAATTCCAGCCTTCGGACAATTGCGCATAGGTCACGTCAAAGCGGTTGTTCACGGGGCTGAAAAGCTGCGCCAATGCGAGCTGGTCCCGGCGGAGCAGCGTGCGGCGTTCATCAAGTGCGGAGACATGGGCGATATAGGGGCATTCGGTCGCCGCCGCTGCTAGATCAGGCGTATCGGCGATGCGGAAATGCTTGTCGGACAAATCCCGCCACGCTTCAAACAATTGCTGCGTCTTGGCCCCGCGCTTGAACAGCACCAGCCCGCCATTGAACATCGGCTGGCCATAGATACCACGGGAAATGCTGCTGTCCGGGTGACATTCGACCATGGCGATATCAACGTGATCCAGGAAGCCGAAAATCCGCTGGATCGCGTCTGACTTGATGCGCGTGTCGGTGTCAATTTGCAGGCAGCGTTCGAAGGGGGCGTTGGTGAGGACGCGCAGGCGGTCAATTTTGGCGCCGGCGGACACATCCTCATAATCCGTGCAGGTCTCGATGATCTCCACATGGTCGAACACGTTGAGGCGGTTCAGTGGGCAATCGGCTTGATCGGTATAGAGCCAGACTGGCAATCCGGGTGCCATCTGCTTCATGGTTATGGCGGAAAGTGCTGCTTCTTCAACGAAGCGCGCGTCCTTCGTCGCCACATATACGACGCCGCGCTCACCGCCTTGTGGGCGGGGGGCTGGATCAGTCACGGGAGATATGGGCGTTGAAAACGACGACGGTCCGCTCATGCTCGTCATAAAACGGATGGGTGTAGTGCTTCAGATATGACGGGAAAAGTACAAGGTCGCCCGGCTCCGGCACGACCCGGCAATAGGTGTTGCTGTCACCTTTCAGAAACGTCATTTCCTTCAGGTCGAGCGGTGTTAGGAAGTCAATGCAGCCCTGTGGTTCAGGCCGTGGCGGGGCAACGGCGTAGTAGACGCCGCTCAGCGTAGAGCCCGCATGAACGTGCGGTGTTTGATAATCATTGGCGTGGGTCAAGGCCGCCCAGCTTATGATTTGGATGTGGGAGGGCAAATCCTTCCGGCCCGTCACCTGGCGGATATAGTCAATCACCGCCTTGCCCACCATCTGCCGCGCTTCTGCGACGCCGGGCAGCGTGTCGTTATCGAAGAAGTCACCCTTGGTATAGAACCCGCCCTGATGGGCACGGTGGGCATCGTCAGATGTGTTGTCTGCGGACATCTTACGGATGGTGTCGGCCAGCTTCCTATTCATCTCCGGCGTGCCTGCATTTTTGCGCAGGAAGATCGGCGTCGCGAAGGCTTGCAGTAGTGTATCGCCGGGCATGGCGGAAAATCCTATGAAACTGTAGCGGTTTACACGGACATCGTACAAAAACTCCGCTAGTATCGCCAGCAAAACCGCGTCATAGCCAAATTTCCGAAAGTTTCCGTGATGAATGATACCCCTGATCAATCTGCCGCGCCCGAAGCCGACAAGGGCGCTGATGCGCCAAGGCTGGAGCTTTCGGCCTCTCGCGGGTTTGAAACCTGGCTCGCTGGTGCTGTGGTCAGCCTCGCATTCACCACCTATCAGGCGGGTAAATTGTTCCTTCTGGGTGTGCAGCCTTCGGGGCGTCTTTCGGTCTTTGAGCGCACGTTTGAGCGCTGCATGGGCCTACATGCGGACCGGAATACACTCTGGATGTCGTCCATTTTCCAGATGTGGCGGTTTGAAAACGCGCTCGAAGCCGGGCAAATGCAGGACAGCTATGACGCCGTTTACCTGCCGCAAGTCGCGTACACCACGGGCGATTTGGATATCCATGACGTTATGGTCGGCAAGGATGGCAAGCCGATCTTCTGTGCGACACTGTTCAACTGTCTTGGCACGCTTAGTGAAACCCACAGCTTCCAGCCGATTTGGCGCCCACCCTTCATTTCCAAGCTGGCGGCGGAGGATCGCTGCACCTGAACGGCCTTGCAGGCAAGGATGGTGAGCCCGCATATGTCACTATGGTCAGTCGGTCTGACGCGGTTGATGGTTGGCGGGACCGGCGGACCGATGGCGGCCTTGTTATGGATGTCGCGTCTGGCGAAGTTGTTGCGAACGGTCTTTCCATGCCGCACTCGCCCCGCCTCGTGGGGGATCGGCTTTACATGCTGAATTCAGGCACGGGCCAGTTCGGCTATGTCGATATCAATACTGGCAAGTTTGAAGAAATCACCTTCTGCCCCGGCTTTGCCCGTGGGCTTTCGATCCAGGGCAAATATGCGCTGATTGGCCTGTCCATGCCGCGTGATAACAAAACGTTCTCTGGCCTGCCGCTGGATCAGGCGATGAAGGACCGGGACGTTGAGCCCCGATGCGGCCTGTTAGTGATAGACCTGGATTCAGGCGACGCCATTCACTGGGTGCGCCTCGAAGGCATCGTCTCTGAGATTTACGATGTGGCCATGGTGACTGGCGTGCGGCGGCCAATGGCGATCGGCACACGGACCGATGATATCCGCCGCATGATCTCCCTCGCACCAAGTGAGTTTGACGCGTAAGCGGCCAACTGGCGCGCTGCTTGCAAGGACCTATGCAGGAAGGCCGTGCGATTGGGCGCGGTTGACGACTGCAAAGGTTTCGACAGAGCGCGCATATGGCGATCAACGCACTCACATCATTGGGAAATACCGAGCGTTCGGGCGATAGTACCCGTGCGGACGTGCGGCAAGCTTTGGCCCAGGCAAGTCGCGCCACAGGGGTCGATTTTGCCTATCTGGTGGCGGAAGCGTCTGTTGAAAGCAGCCTGAATCCGAACGCCAAAGCCAAAACAAGTTCGGCTGCGGGTCTCTTCCAATTCATTGAATCCACCTGGGAAGGCATGGTCGAGCGCCATGGCGCTAAGGTTGGCCTTGGCAAAGAAGCGGCTGCGTTGGCCAAAGGTGATGTAACCGCAAGCGAACGCCGTCGGATCATGGACCTCCGGTTTGATCCAAAGATTGCGGCCCGGATGGGGGCGGAATTCGCGGCTGAAAACAGGGATCACCTGCAAGCCAAGCTTGGCCGGGAGCCTGAAGACGCTGATCTGTATCTGGCCCATTTCTTAGGCCCAGGCGGCGCTTCCAAATTCCTGCAACGCCATGAATCATCACCCGATGCTGCAGCGGCAGACGCATTCCCCGCCGCCGCACGGGCAAATAAGAACATCTTCTATCAGGGCGACCGTGCGCGGAGTTATGACGAAATCCGTGAGCGCTTCAGCGCTAAACTTGCCGCCAGGGCCGATGACCTGGACGATGCGCCCGGGTCCTTCCCAGTTCCAGGCGTCCTCATTCCTGGTCCCTCGATCCGCGTCGTTTCTTCGGCACCATCACGGCCTGCAATTATGCCGAAGCCTGCGGAGAGAACTGGCGCTGAAGGCCCGCCGCAAAGCCATGGTGACCCTTGGCTTTCGACATTGATCACGGCGCAGCTATCCCGGAACAGCAGCTTGATGCGTGTTGGCGATTCCAGCCAAGCAAATAGCACGGAGACTTTCCGGTCCCTGATGGGATAACGGGCGACGACCCACGTTCGCGGATCGCTATTTTGCCGTCCACCCCCCATCAACGATGATGCTGGTGCCCGTCGTCATTGCGGATACCGGTGCGCATAGATAGACGCAGGCCCCGGCGATTTGATCTTCCGTCGCTAGTTTGCCCATGGGGATTGATCCCAAAACGAAGGACCGAAATTCTGGGTTTTCCAGGAATGGCCCGGCAAGCGGTGTGGCAACGAAAGTGGGTGCCACCGTATTCACGCGAATGCCGTGTTCCGCCAAGTCAACCGCCATGGCTTTGGTCATGCCTTCCAGGCCAAATTTGCTCATGCAATAGGCGCTACGCAGCGGGCCGCCAACATGACCCATCTGCGATGACATGTTGACGATGGAGCCTGGAACTTTCAGGGCCACAAACTTCTTTGCCGCCGCCTGCGCCACTGTAAATGCGGCGCGGAGGTTCAGATCCACAATCCGATCGAAGCTTTCGTCGTCTACATCAAGCGCGTGCTGCGGATTGTTCCACCCGGCATTGTTGATCACGCCGTGGAGCGCCGTTAATCCGCCGATGAAGGTGCGGACAGCGGCACGGTCCGTCACGTCCAAGGGTGCAATTTGGCAAGATTGGCCTGCAGCTTCGACCTCAGCCTTGAGCGTTTCAAGTTCTGAAAGCGTGCGGGATACGGCGACGATATCTGCCCCGCTCTCCGCCAACATCAAGGCGGCAGACCGGCCAAGGCCGCGCCCAGCGCCAGTTACCAAAATGGTCTGGCCTGTAAGATCAAACGGCGCAGTCATGGATTTTCGGCTCCGAACATTTTTAGAAGTTGTGCTTTATCACCAGCCTTTGCGGCATTCAGGATTTTCTCTTCCTTCGCCTGGATGCCCCGCGCTGCGTCGGGCGTGGCGGCTGCCAATTCATGGGGAATGCGCGCGGCCCCGTTACAATCCATGTGGATCAGGTCGCCAGGCTTGATCAGTAACCCGGCGATGGTCACAGCCTGGCCGTAATCCACCCAATGCAGGCGGCCATGGCTGGGTTTTACGCAGGTTGCCAGGAACTGAAAGTTCGCAGGCATTCCGGCGATATCGCGGATGGCACCGTCCGTCAGGACACCAAGGCAGCCCAGTGTCTGGTGGGCGTGGGCCATGACTTCCCCCCAAGAGGCGGCGGGGCCACGAGCACCGTCAACATCCTGGGAAACTACGATCTTGGGTCCATCCGCGGCTGCGACCGCCGCGTAATAGGCCCCGCGCCGGGCGTTCAGCACGTCTGCAGACTCTGTTGGCGGGCTGGTCGCAACCATCGCTGTCACGGCATAGCCAACCATTGGGGCCATGTCGGGGAAGGCGCACATCAACGGCTCTTTGGTATAGCCGTAGTCGCAGAAGCCATCGTCGAGCACTTCAAGCGCATTGCAGATTGTTGGCGTATCGAAGCTGGCGAGTTCATCCAGCAGGCTTTGAGGATGGTGCATTGTTTATCGCTCCAAATTTGGGGTGCGGGCGTCTGCCAGGGCGCTTTTCAGCGCTTCTGCGAAAGATGCGCGTTCATCGTCTGTCAGGAACCGGCCAATGCCGATGCTTCGCCCGTGGGATCGCAGCCGCACTTCGGGAGTGGGCGCCTTCAGCGCTTCAGATGACGGTACGGCGGTGATTTGCATCCAGTTCGGCTGCATGCGCCATTCCTGCACGCGGCCATTGGGATGGACGCGGCGAACCAAAATTTCGTTCTCAAATAGCTGAACATGCTCGAACAGCCGTCCCGCGCGATAGTTCATGCGGAAGGCCAGGTAGAATAGCAGCACGTCCAGGCCGAAAAATCCCAAGATCGGCCATGCGCCTGCTGCGGCAAACACCAACCCCAGCGTGAAGCTAACCGCTGCGACAGAGGCCAGCAGTATCCAGAAACCCTGCACAGGCAAGCTGCGATGGGGATATAGCGTCGCCTCGAAGAGCGGCTTATCGTTGGAAGCTGATCTCATGCCCGTTCTTCTAACCCGGAATTCGCCCCATGCCGAGACCTATGCCGAAAGCCGATGTCGCGGCGTTTTATGACCGGCTGCGCACGATTGACCCAGAGCCCAAGGGGGAACTGGATTATGTCAATCCGTACACGCTTCTGGTGGCGGTGGCTTTGTCTGCACAATCAACCGATGTCGGCGTGAACAAAGCAACCAAGGACCTGTTCACGACGGTCGATCACCCAGCAAAAATGCTGGCGCTGGGGGAGGATGGCCTGAAGCAGCACATCAAAACCATCGGGCTTTATAATACCAAGGCCAAGAACGTCATCGCGCTCAGCCAAATGCTGATGGATGAGCATGATGGTGAGGTACCAGACGATCAAGCGGCGCTGGAACGCTTACCGGGCGTTGGTCGCAAGACCGCCAATGTCGTCCGCAACATCGCCTTTGGCGCGCCGACAATGGCGGTGGACACGCATATTTTCAGGATCGGCAATCGCACGGGACTGGCACCGGGCAAAACCGTTCTGGCTGTCGAAAAAGGCCTGCTGAAGCGCACGCCGATGGAATTCATGCCCCACGCCCATCACTGGCTCATCCTGCACGGCCGCTATATCTGCAAAGCGCGAAAGCCCGAATGCTGGCGCTGTCCGGTGGCGGACCTATGCCGCCACACGGACAAGGTTGTGGAGCCTTAGCGCTTTTCCGTCCAGCTTTCGCAGAAGGCCAAGGCGGATGTGCTGAACGGGCGGCCGTCCCGTTCCCGCGCCCAGGAATTACCGGATGCCTGCATGCCATCCATGACCAGCCGCGTGCCCATCGTTGGGATAAGCACTGTGTTGACGCCGTAAGGCCGCTCACCAGGACCCGTGCCGGGTTGGGTGTGGATCATCAGTGGGTCGCCAAGGTCGTGCCAGGTGAGGGAGATATTCCCGGTTTCAGAGATCACATGCTCACTGTAGAACCGGTCGGGATCACCTTCTTTTTCAAACACTGCATCCTCAACTGGGATCGACGTATCAGCCAGTTCAGGGTTCAGCACGCCTTGAATGGTGTTCTGTAACCAGCGTGTCATGGCGATATTATCGGACCAGATGCGCCATTGGCCTTCTGTCAGCGCGCTTTGCAGAAACAGAACATGGCCCGGCCCCGCTGGTGAGAGCACATTGCGCCAGAAGCTGGCGATTGTCGTTTCCGGCCCGCCATCAGTTTCTGAAAGGCGGATGAACGGGTTTTCGCCGCAGCATAAAACGCGATTTGGATCAGCGGACATTGGCTCTGGTCTCCTGTAAGTGCGGCCCGCACCAGATTGGCCGTGGCGCGGGCCGGTTTGACGTTACGCAGCGGCGCTGGGGCGGGCTTTCATGCGCTCGTACCATGCCGTGATGTTCTTGTTGTCCTCGTTCAGCTTCTGGCCAACCATCTGGCCGAAGTCGACGAAGCAGAACAGCAGGATGTCAGCCATGGAGATGCTATCGCCGCCAACAAACGCGCGACCCTCCATCTCACCATTCAGCCAGGTCAACTTATCCTGGGCGGCAGCTTTCAGCCCGTCTGAAGCTTGGGGAATGCAGCGGATACGGTCCTGGAACATCTTCAAGCCTTCGCCGAAGCGGAAGCCGCCAGCCAGTGGCTCGCAGATGTTCAGATCAACGCGCCGGGTCCACATGCGGGTATTGGCTTTTTCTTCAGCCGTCGTCCCAACTAATGCTGGTTCCGGATGCTTGTCTTCAATGTATTCACAGATCGCGGTGATTTCGGCCAGAACCGCGCCATTATCCAGTTCAAGCGCCGGGCTTTGGCCAGATGGGTTCTTCGCTAGGAATTCTGGCTGGCGATTAACGCCTGACCGGATGTCGATTTCCTCCGTTGGAATTTCGACACCTTTCTCAGCTAAGAACATACGGACGACGCGAGGGTTTGGACCGACAGATGAGTAGAGTTTCATGGCGCTAAGGCCTCCGGTTGAGATGAATGTTTGCAGCAGGGACTGTACATGGGCGGCGGCAAGTGGTGAATAGGGCTTTGTACCGCCCAATAGTCCGCGTGGGGTTCTATGCAGTTCCATCAAATTGTCGCTCTCGCCGTCATGCTCTCGCTGGGCTTCTTGATTGACACAACGGTCAAGCTGTTCCGGTATCGCCGCCGCGCAAAGATTGCGCAGGAACCTTGGCGCATGCGGGATATTCAAATTCTGAGGAAACCCGAAGCGTTTGAGGCGGAGGAGGTGCGATTGGCCCGCCGTCATTGGGTTTCATGCGCGTTGATGCTGGGATTGATCCTGCTGTTCCTTGCCGTCCGGCCCGCCGTTATCCCTGTCGCTGGATAGGCCTGCTTTCGCAACTGAACATCCCGCATTAGGCTTGCCCGAGAACAGGGAGCCTTGCCGATGTCTGAAACCTTTTCGCTCACCGTGAATGGCAAAGCGGAGACTGTATCTGCATTGCCGGATACGCCGCTGATCTATGTGTTGCGCAACCAGCTTGGCCTAAAGGGCGTGCGCTATGGCTGCGGGCTGGAGCAATGCGGATGCTGCACAGTATTGGTTGATGGGGCCCCAGCATTCGCGTGCTCCCAGGCTGTTGAAACCACGGCTGGCGCATCGGTTGAAACGATTGAAGGCCTTGGAACGGCAGACGCGCCGCATCCCCTACAGCAAGCGTTTATGGATTTGCAGGCTGGGCAGTGCGGCTATTGCCTGGCCGGGATTTTGATGGCGGCGAAAGCGCTTCTTGCAGCGAACGCAGACCCAAGCCGCCAGGATATCGTGACAGCGCTCGACGGACATTTATGCCGCTGCGGTGCCCATACCCGGATCATCGCCGCCATCCAACAGGCTGCGAAAGTGATGGGAGGGTCGGCATGAGCAAGCTCACCGGCAGCCTTATCGCCAATCCAAGCATGGACCGTTGGATCAGCTTTCTTGATGACAAAACGACCCGTGTCGCTAGCGGCAAGGTGGAAATCGGCCAGGGCGTCGTCACGGCACTACACCAGATCGCGGCGGAGGAACTGAACCTGCCGCTCGACCGGGTAACCTTGGTTTCCGGCGATACCGATATCGGCCCGGATGAGATGTACACGACGTCCAGCCTCTCCATTTCTATGTCCGGCGGGTCAATCCGGTTGGTCGCGGCGGAGGCGGTGGCACTGCTCAAAGAACGGGCAGCTCTACGCCTGAACTGCGCGCCAGATGATCTATCTGTTGTCGATGGTGCCTTCAAACAGAACGGCGCTGATACTGGCCTAGATTATTGGAGTGTTGCTGGGGAAATCGATTGGTCCCGCGCGGCGACCGCCAGCGCTGAACCCAAGGCCGCGAGCGCATACACAATCGTTGGTCAAAGCACGCCGCGGCTTGACCTGCCGGCCAAGGTTTCTGGTGCTGCCTTTGTCCATGATGCAGCACCCGATAACGTTACCCACGCGCGCATCTTGCGGCAGCCCGGTGCTGAAGCTTCACTCGTGAGCTTGGATGAAGCTGCGATCATCCGGGCGGCCAAGGCGGAGATTTCGGTCTACCGTGAGAAAAACTTTGTGGCGTTCCTTGGCCAAGATGAATCAGCCGTCGAGCGTGCTGCCGCAGCCGCTCCCTTGCATGCTGAATGGCAGAACGCGCTGAACATTCCCGCCGCTGCTGCTGAGGCCGCATGGTTGCCGGATCAGCCCGCCGTCGAACGGGTGCTGGGGGATGTTGATGCGCCGGACGTAGATGGTGCGCGCATTTCATTAACAATCTCCCGGCCCTACGTGGCGCACGCGTCGCTGGGGCCGTCCTGTGCGCTCGCCCGGATGGATGCGGATGGGCAGTTGAAAATCTGGTCCCACGGCCAGGGTATGCATAATCTCCGCAAGAATATCGGCGCGGCGCTAGATATAGATATCGAAAATATCTGGGCGAAGCATCTGCATGGGCCTGGGTGTTATGGCCACAATGGTGCTGATGATGCAGCACTCGACGCGGCCATCCTTGCCCATGCGCATCCTGGCCAAACCATCCGTGTGCAATGGCGGCGGGAAGAAGAATTCGGCTATGAGCCGCTTGGCCCAGCCATGCTGGTCAAGGCGGAAGCCGTGGTGAATGACGCGGGCAATCCTGTGCAATGGACGGCGGATGTATGGAGCCCCGTGCATGTGCAACGCCCTGGAAATCCCGCAGTGGTCATGCTTGGCGGACAGGCTTTATTGCCACCGCCACCATGGGAGCCACCCGTTGATCCGGGTGAGGAGCGCGGCGGTGGCGGCACCCGGAATGCGTTCCCGCTGTATACAACTGGCCCACAACGGGTTCGGCACCATTTGACGGAACGGGCGCCCATTCGCACGTCAGCGCTGCGTGGCCTTGGGGCTTTGCCGAACGTTGTTGCGATCGAAGGCCTGATGGATGAACTGGCCGCCCGCGCCAATGTTGACCCACTGGCATACCGGCTGAACCTGCTAAACGACCCGCGGGCCCGTGCCGTGGTCGCGCGCACCGGTGTGATTGCTGGATGGGACAAGCGCGGCCCTGGCGGCGACGGCGAAGGCCTTGGATTTGCGTTCGCACGCTACAAAAATACAGCAGCCTATTGCGCGGTCATTGTTGCCCTGACGGTTGAAGAAGACGTCACGCTGAATGGCATCTGGACTGTCAGTGATGCGGGCTTGGTTATCAATCCATCAGGCGCGCGGAACCAGCTCGAAGGGGGTTGCGTCCAGGGTGCCAGTTGGGCGCTGAAAGAGCAGGCCAAGTTCGAAGGTGAAGGCATGACCACACTGGATTGGGATAGCTATCCAATTCTCCGCTTCAGCGAAGTGCCGGAAATCACGGCTGAATTGATGGACCTGCCAGATGAGCCCACCCTTGGGGTTGGCGAATGTTCCGTCGGGCCAACCGCCGCCGCGATCGCCAATGGCATCACCCATGCGCTGGGCACGCGCGTGCACGACATGCCCTTCACGCGGGACCGGGTGATGGCGGCTTTGTTGCGTTAGAGTAAGTTCGGATCAGATTGGGTCAAGGCCACGAAATGACCCAATCTGTTCCAAATAGGCGCTAAATGATCGCGTGGCGAATACGGGCGGAAATCCATTCGCTGACAATCACTGTTGCCAGAATGACCAGCAGGATCATTGAAACCTGCGTCCAAGCCAGTGTGTTGATCGAGCCGTTCAATTGCAGCCCAATTCCGCCTGCGCCAACAAGCCCGAGAATGGTCGATTCCCGAATGTTGATGTCCCAGCGGAATACGCCGACGCCGGCGAATGTGGGCAGCACCTGAGGCACGATGCCGAAAAGAATTTGCTGGGCACGGCTGGCACCTGTGGCTTCAATCGCCTCGACCTGGCTGTGGTCAATTTCTTCAATCGATTCATACAAAAGCTTGGCGCAGAAACCGATGGAGCGGAGGCCGATGGCGATGGTGCCCGCGAGCACGCCGGGGCCAAAGATGAAGACCAGCATCAGCGCCCAGATCAACGAATTCACGGACCTGGACGATACAATCACGAACAGCGCCACTGCCCGCACAACCGGGTGCGGCGTGGTGTTGCGCGCTGCTGCAAACGCCACTGGTACGGCGATAATCAGCGCAATCACCGTGCCAATGGTCGCGATGTTAATCGTGTCCCAAATCGGTATCCAAAGCTTCTCCATATAGGAGAACTTGGGCGGGACCATGCGCGCACCAATATCCAACGCCTGGGTGCCGGCATCCTGCACGAAGAACCAGATGGTCTTGTCGGAAATTGGGATCCAGGCATAAACAACGATGGCGACGCCAATGAGCCAGCCAAGCCAGATCGCCAATTCGCGCCGGGTCGTGCGACGGCGCCATACGGGGCCGTCCGGGGTTTCAATCATGGGCATTTACTGGACCCACTTCCTGAGATAGCCGGATGTGTATTCCAGCACGAGCACGATGCCGATGATGATCAGCAAGATCGCCGCTGCGGTATCGAATTCATACCGGTCGAAGGCCGTATTCAGTGTGGCACCGATGCCACCGCCACCAACAATGCCGATCACGGCTGATTCCCGGAAATTGATGTCGAGACGATAGACGGCGAGGCCGATCATGCGCGGCATGACCTGGGGCTGGATGGCATAATTGATCCACTGGAACCAATTGGCGCCGGTGGCCTTTACGGCCTCCGCCTGGCTGGCGTTCATATTCTCAATATCCTCGGCGAGCAGCTTGCCATAGAAGCCGATCGTGCCGATGGACAAAGCGATGAACCCAGCGAAAGGGCCAAAGCCAAAAAGCTTGACCGCGAAGATCGCCAGAATAATTTCAGGGAATGTGCGGGATCCTGCAATGATAGCCCGGCAAGACATATAGACCCAGCGCGGGGCGAGATTGCGCGCAGCACCAAGGCCGACGGGGATAGAAATTGCAATACCGGCGACCGTTGCGATAACGGCCATCCAGATGCTTTCCTTAATGCCATCCCACACAACGTTCTGATTGTCCGCGAAGTTTGGTGGGAAGAAGGCGTCCAGGAAGCGCTGGCCGCGCGGAATGCCTTCCGACATGCGCTCCCAGTTCACATCCATCGTGCCTATGGCCGTCGCGAAATATACTGCCGCACCCACAACGATAGCCCAGCGGACGGTGGCATTCTGAATGAACGGGGGCCGCTTCCAGGTCGTTTTGTAGGGGGCGGCAGTCTCTACGGGTGGGTCTTCTGTTGTAGGCGTCGTCACGGCGTTGCCGCGCTGATCAGCGCCTCTTCGGCCTTGATGAATTCTGGGTCTTCTTCTTCCTCGTCCTCGACCTTGCCAATGGTTTCGGACCAGTCTTCTTCGCCATAGATCCGGGTCAGGACCTCAGGCGTCAGGTTGTCTGGCGGGCCGTCATATACGATCGCACCAAGCTCCAGGCCAACAATGCGCTCGCAGAACATCTGTGCCAGCAGCACGTCATGGATATTGATGATGGCGGCAAGGCCGCGTTCCTCGCACAGCTCTTTGATGAGCCGCATAATCTGGCGAGAGGTCTTGGGATCAAGGCTGGCTGTTGGCTCGTCAACCAACATCAGGTCCGGGTTCTGCACAAGCGCGCGGCAAATCCCGACACGCTGGCGCTGGCCACCGGATAGTTCATCAGCCCTCTTATCTGCCATATGCATAAGGCCGACACGATCCAGCAGGCGGTACGCCTCGCGTACGTCTTCAGGCGGGAATTTGCGGAACCAGCTTCGCCAGAAACCTACGTAACCCAAGCGCCCTGACAGCACATTTTCCATGACGGTCAGGCGTTCTACCAGTGCATATTCTTGGAAGATCATGCCCATGCGGCGGCGTGCTTTACGCAAGCCAAAGCGGGATAGCTTGGTCAGGTTCATGTCCCGCAGGAAGACGTCGCCTTCCGTCGGCTCAACCAACCGATTGACGCAGCGGATCAACGTCGACTTGCCGGCACCCGACGGCCCAATCAGCGCCATTACCTGGCCTTCCGGCACTTCCAGGTCGACACCTTGCAGCGCCAGATCGCCGGTCTTGTACCGCTTCTTCAGGCCTTGGATACGCAGCATTGGCGGATACCTTACGTCAAAATGTCATCGCCGTATGAAGCGGGGCGGCGAGGTTTCCCCCAGCCGCCCCGCGTAACGTAGTCTCTACGGCTGCCTTACTTGCAGTCGTAGTTAACGCCATTGGCGCTATCGATTTTCCGGATCACATCCCAATGGGTCGCGTGACGGATATCGACGAAGCGATCAGCGCGCTTGAACTCTTTCTTGAAGTTCTCGTCCCACTGATAGGTCCAGAACGCGTTCTTAACCTTGGCGACAACTTCCGGGTGCAGGTTATGGGCGTGACCATAGCCGGTCGTTGGGAAGGTCTGGGATTTGTAGACCGTGCGGACCTTGCTTTGATCGATGACGCCGCGACGCGCCATGCGGAACAATACGGAGTTGGCGATCGCTGCGATTTCATAATCGCCATTAATCACGCCAAGGATCGAGTTGTCGTGCTTGCCGGAGAAGACGGGCTTGAAGTCCGTTTCTGCAACCAGACCAAATTCGCCCTTCAGGATGGCGCTTGGCGCTTTGAAGCCAGAGTTAGACGTTGGCGACGTGAACGCCATCGTCCGGCCTTTGATGTCTGCAGGGGACTGGATTGGGCTATCGGCAGCGACGATGATTTCCATCTCATAGCCGAAGGAGCCGTCGTCATAGGCCATCATGCCGAAGGGCACGAAGCCGGCGCAGCTAACAGCAATTGGGTTGGAGCCGGTGTTGAAACCTGCAACATGCAAGCGACCGGACCGCATGGCTTCAAGCTGCGCAGCGTTGCTCTGCACTGGGAAGAACACGACCTTCTTGCCGGTTACTTTGGACATATGCGCCACAAAGCCATCCCAGATGCTTGCGTATACAGCAGGATCTTCAACGGGGGTGTAGGCGAAGATGAGTGTGCTTGGGTCAACCCAATCTTTTTCATCCAGTGGCAAATCCGCGGTCAGATCAAGGTTCCGGTCGCAATAGGCCGCGTCGAGCGTGCCGCGATGGCAGTCGTCAGCGGCGAATGCGCTGCTTCCCATCATGGAAAACGCGACTGCGGCAGTGCTGACCGCAAATTTCTTCAACAAATTCATAATTTTACCCTCCCTCGGCATGGCATGGATTCGCCATCGCCTTTTTGTATTTAGGCGACCCTATGCGAATACGTTGGCGGCGGCAATTCTGGCTGTGGAGTTTTGCTGTTAAGCGCGGCTGACGCGGCCTTCCAGCGGGTATCCAGGATCATTGTAGCCGGGTGTTGAAGGGTGTCCGGAGGGGACGAGGGCATCGACGAAAGCTTCATCTTCCGCCGTAAATTTGTAGGTAGGTGCGCCGAAATAATCGCGCATTTGCTCCGGCGTTCGGGGGCCAGCAACAACGCCGGTGATGAGAGCGTTATTCAGTACCCAGGCCGTTGCGAATTGCCCAGCGGTGACGCCACCGGCTTCTGCGCGCGCTTTGACTTTCTGGGCGATCACTAAAGATTCTTCCCGCCATTCCGTTTCCATCATCCGCTTGTCTTGCCGGGCAGCACGGGTGCCCGCTTCGGGCTTTGATCCTGGCGCGTATTTGCCGGTTAACAATCCGCGCGCGATAGGGCTGTAGGGGAACACGCCCAGGCCAAAATGATTGCAAGCGGGTAGATGCTCCGTCTCCGGCATGCGGTTCACGAGATTATAGTATGGCTGGCTGATGACGGGCCTGTCGGCACCCAGGTCATCTGCAATCCGACAGAGCTCCGCCACCCGCCACGAGCGGTAGTTGGAGACGCCAAAATATCGAATTTTGCCTTGCCGCTGCAGGTCAACCAGCGCCCGCGCGGTTTCTTCCAGCGGGACTGAATGGTCTTCCTTATGCAGGTAGTAGATGTCGATATAATCCGTGCCGAGCCGCTTCAAGCTCCGCTCACAGGCATCCATCACCCATTTGCGCGATGTGCCGCCGCCATTCGGCCCATCGCCAATGGGGTTCGCCAGCTTCGTCGCCAATACCCAGTAATCCCGCCGCCCCCGGACTGCCCGCCCAACAACTTCTTCCGACTTCCCGCCATTATAGGCATCTGCGGTATCAACAAAATTCACGCCCTGGTCTGCCGCCTCATCCAGCATCGCGCAGGATGTAGCGGCATCCGTCGGCCCACCAAACATCATGGCACCGATACATATCGGCGAAACACGAAGGCCGGAGCGGCCAAGGCGGCGGTGCTGCATGGGGGCTATCCTATGTGAAAACTTTGATCAGCGAGGATAGCCAATGCGAATGCAGGACTCTAGCTCAGGATGAAATCGTCTGAGTCCAATGTGGTCGCGTCAACGCCGAGTAGGATGGCGCGGTCGCCCGTGGCAAAGTCGATCACGGCCTTGCCGTTGATAGTGCTAATGCGGGCCGAGAGCGCAGCGAAATCAGCGAAGCCATAGTCCGACACATCGATCTGGTCAGTGTCCGTGGTGAATCCACCCACCAAATCCAAGCCACCGCCATTGGCGAAGATGAACGTATCGACGCCACTGCCGCCCACCAGCCGGTCAAGGCCAGCCCCACCGCTAAGCGTATCATTGCCGCCGCCGCCGATGAGAATGTCATCGCCGCCATTGCCAATCAGCACATCGTTGCCGTTGCCGCCGCGCATTGTGTCACTGGCGTTGCCGCCGATCATGGTTTCTGCGCCGCCGCGTCCATACCATGAGGTCGCGTTATCAACGCCGGTCACGGTCTGGCTGGCCCGCAGAGCGAGCCGCTCAATTCCTTGCACCACGTCTGCGGCCGTTAAGTCCGCTGTGCTGTTGTCAACGAATACCAGAACGTCTTTCAGTCCTTCGCCACCAAGCAGCCTGTCACCCGCGCCGACTTCAGACCCATAAACCATCAGGCGGTCATTGCCGGCACCGCCATCCAATAGGTCGGCACCGCTGCCGCCCCGGCCATATGCCAGCAGATCATCGCCATCTTCACCATAGAGGAAGTCATCGCCTGCTGAGCCGATCAGCGTGTCATCGCCGTTGCCGCCAAAGGCCCGATCATTGCCGGTGCTCATGGAGAGAATATCGTCCCCAGCACCACCTTTGGCGACATCATCGCCGCCATGGGCGCGCACCATATCGTTCCCGGCGCCTGCCAGTACTTGCTCGCCATTGCGCGTTCCAACCAGGGAATCATTGGTGATCGTACCAACAATTTTGGTTTCTGAAACGCTATGACCGAAGATGATCTGCGCAGCGCCCGTATCGCTATCGACCTCTGTATCGCCGATCACGATATCCATCAGGCCGTCACCGTTCAGGTCGCCAGCGGCAGCCATTTTGCCGGTGCCTGATCTATCACTATTGCTGATGAACTCCTGGCCATCTGCAGCCGTAATGAAACGGAAATCAACGACCTTGGCGAACGGGTCCGATTTACCGAACAAGATGCCCGCATGGGCTTGGCGGCTGCCAAACACCATGTCGTCGATACCATCACCATTAAAGTCGCCGACGCTATCAGCCTCGCTGGAATTGGAGTTGGTGCCTGCCCTGTCTAAGCCGATAACTTGGAAGCCGTCTGATCCATCGAGTGTGGAGACATCAAAATCCGCATCGAACCCGGTGGACTTCCCGAAGATAATGTAAGCCGCACCTGCGTTATGGCCGGCTGTGTCATTGGTGCGCGCTGTAACCAGCAGATCATTGATGCCATCGCCGTTGAAATCACCTTCTGTGCTGATCTCCGTGCCCATCTGGTCACCATCTGCGGTGCCGGCGATGGAGAAGCCGTCTTCGCCGTCTAGGTCGTCATAGTCCAGCCGTGCATCGAAGCCGTCTGCTCGACCGAAGATGACATGGGCCGCACCTGTACCGCCGGCGGATGAGGCGATGGCACCGATGACGACATCTGAAATGCCGTCGCCGTTAATATCACCGCCGCCGCCAACGCCGCCGCCGACCCGGTCAAATTCGACCTTGCCGTTTATTTGAAAACCGTTTGAACCATCCAGATCGCCAAGGGAAACTGCAGCGCTCGGCACGGTTTCAGATCCGAACACGACATAGGCGCTGCCAGAGCTATTGCCCGCAGGCGATGCGTTCATTGCGCCAATGACAATATCACTGATGCCATCCCCGTTCACGTCACCTGCATGGCTTGTATTGAACCCAGTGAATGAATTGGATGTGCCTTCGAACCGGATACCAGTTGAGCTGTTTAACGATAGAACGGCGAGGTCACTTGGAAAATCGCCTAGTTTCCCAAGGACGAGATACACCGCGCCGAAATCTTCGCCAGAGTGGTCTGCCCGTGCGGCGCCGATAAAGAAGTCATCAATGCCATCGCCGTTAAAATCGCCAGCAGTGGCGGCATCTTGGCCCATAAAGTCACCAGCGGTGCCGCCGGCCATGCGGAAGCCATCAGCACCATCAAGATCTGTCACATTGATTGACGCAGAGAATCCGTCGGCTTTGCCGAAGATGATCGCGACTTCGCCCCTAACCGTCCCGCCTGGGTCAGCTGTTCGCGCGCCGACAATAATATCATCGAAACCGTCGCTGTTCACATCGCCAGCAACCCGTGCGCTAGACCCTAGTCCGTCGCCAATATTGCGACCTTCAATAACAAATCCATCTGTACCATCCAAAAAATCAATAATATTTGTCGCCAATATCCGCCTCCAAAAGTCGTAATGCGTCGCAGGATCGCGCGCTGGAGGCATGGTCGCGAGGTTGTATATAAAGCTTAGTTAAAATTAATAAGATTCTACGGGGGTTTTGTTAATCATCTGATTTAACGATGTATTCTAAGGGTCTTTCTTAGCATGCGCGTAATTTCGGTCGTAGAACCAGGCCATGTATTCGGCATAGCTGGTTGTGCCGTATTTGGGCGGGTTGTCCGCGTCCGTGCATGTCGGGATGCATTCCATGGGGTGGTCCAGGGTGCAATCGAAGAAGAAGGGGGCAGCGTAGCGGTCTGCATTCGGGGTGCGGTTGATGACGCGGTGAGGGGTCGCCAGGAAGCGTTCATTAGTCCAGCGCTTCATCATTTCGCCGGAGTTCACGACGAAGCTGCCATCGATCACGGGCGGTTCAATCCATTGGCCAGATTGGGACAGCACTGCAAGGCCCGGCAGGCCGGATTGCGGCAGGAGCGTTATAAAGCTTGAATCCGTATGGGGTGCTATGCCGAACTGCCCAGGCCCCGGTTCATGGGGCGGATAGTGGGAGCAGCGGAGGACATATTGCGGCTCGCTAAACGCTTCATCGAACCAATCTCGGGCCAGATCAAGGGCAGCTGCATAGAGCGGCAACAGGCTTTTCCCTAGCCCCTCCAACGCGTCCATGTAAGCAACCATCGTCGCCCGGAAGTCTGGCAGGGCTTGGGGATCAGGCCATTGGTTCGCAGGGCGGAAGCGCTTGCCCGCAACCACATCCGGGTGGTCTGTCGCCAGGTCTCGCTTCATGAAAAAGGCTTCGACCAGGTTCGGCTGCGGCTTCACGCCCGCGACAGGCGTTGCTTTGGTGATGGAGCCTTTGACCGGCATGTAGCCAACATTATCCTTATTGGCCTTGAGCGCCATTTTCGCATCCAAACCCTGGGCGTGGAACTTAGCCGTTTGTGCAAACACGCCGTCGATCAGCGCTTGCTCAACCTGATGGCCCGTCAGCACATAGAAGCCAACATTTTGCTGGGCATGTTGCAGTTCTGCTGCCGTCGCCGCGAGCGCACCGGGCTTTCCTGCCAGATAATCCGCGATATCAATGACGGGCACGGCGTCATCTGGACTGGACGCGACCGATGGCGCTTCGGCTAAGCTGTTCACAGTGTCGGGCATGGTTTCCTCCCTGATCAGATGGGCGCAGTTCCGCGCAAACATGTGCGATGCAAGACGCGTGGATGCATGGTCGCGTCAAAATTTGGGTCGGCCCGATGCAGTAAGCATCGATTGTCCCACATCAGCATGTCGCCTTCACACCATTGGTGACGATGGGTGAATTCGTGGTTTGTTGCAAAGGCTTCCAGCGCTTCAATCCGCGCCCGGCCCGCAATCATCTCCATGCCTTCCAAGTGCGAGGCATGCATGCCGACGAACAGGCTTTTTATGCCAGAATCCGGGTGAATGCGGACCAAGGGCCAAGCATTTTGGGGCGCATCGCGCTTCTCTTCCTCCGACATAAGCCGCCCGACATTCTCACGGCTGAGTTTCCAGCTATGAACGACCTTAACGCCATCCAGCGCCTGCTTCTCCGCATCCGGCAGGGCTGCATATGCGGCCTGCATATTGGCGAATACGGTATCGCCGCCATTGGGCGGAAGCGTCTTGGCATGCAAGATTGTGGCAAGTGATGGCTGTGGGCGGAAGGATTTATCTGTGTGCCAAAGCGTGGAGGCGACCTTGCCTGTCGGCTTTCCGTCCGGCCCTAGATTGCTGACAATATGCACATAGGGCTCGTCAGCCGCACCACGATTGCGGAGCGTGTGTTGTTCCAACGCGCCAAACTGCAGGCTGAACGCAATTTGCTCCTGCTTCGTCAGCGATTGATCGCGGAACACCAGCAAATGCCGCGCAACAAATGCAGAATAGATTGCATCCCGCGTGGCGTCATCCAATGGATTACGAAGATCAAGGCCCGTGACCTCAGCGCCAAGTGGGCTATCGAACGGCGTGATAGCGAAAGTGGGGGAGGCGGCTGTATCGGGCAATGCGGCGGCTCCTGCTGCTTAGCCTCATTGTCCCGATACAATCCGCATGTGGCAAGGGTGTTAGCCGATGCCGACAGTCCTATGACAGGATGAAGTCTGAAGCATCAAGGTCACCGGCATTCACACCAGTCAAAACAACCCTGTCCCCAAAAGCCAAATCGATGATGGCCTTGCCGTTTACTGTATCGATCCGGGGGGCGATATTTGCGGCGAAGCTGCTGAAACCGAAGTCTGAGACATCCAGCTTGTCTGTGCCGTCAAGATAGTCAAACACGACATCAATCCCGCCACCGCGGATGAAGACAAAGGTATCCGCATCTGCCCCGCCAATGAGGCGGTCTCGGCCCGCACCACCCGTTAGCGTATCTGTGCCCGCTTGGCCGAACAGCGTATCGTTGCCGCCACCACCTGAAACAATGTCAGCACCATCACTTGCCTTTACGATGTCGGCACCAGCTCCCAAGTTGAAAGTCTCTCCGCCACCACGGCCATACTAGGTGAACCCAGCATCGGTACCCGTGGCGGTTTGCCCAGAGAAAAGCACGGCGCGTTCAACGCCCGCCAGCGTATCCAATGTGGAGAGGTCAACGGCGCTTGTGCCCACAAGGACCAACGTGTCCCGCGCGCCTTCACCGCCGGACAACCTGTCGCCTGCGCCCGCTTCGCTGCTAAGCAGGTACAGGATGTCATTTCCCGCGCCGCCATCGACAAAGTCCGCGCCAGCACCTGCTGCAATCCGGTCATTGCCGCCGCCGCCGAACAAGCGGTCATCGCCTTCACCGCCGTTCATGCGGTCAGCGCCCAAGCCGCCATCGCCATAATCATTACCTGCACCGAGCGAAATGAGGTCTGCGCCGCTGCCGCCATTCGCAACGTCATTGCCGCCATGAGCCTTCAAAACATCATTCCCAAGGTCAAGAATATATGTCTGCCCATCGCCATTACCGGCGATTGCATCATCGCCAGTGGTGCCGGTTTCGGCGGTACCGCTATCGTCGAAACCGAAGGCAACGCCCGCCTGATTGGCGCCGCCACGCCCAATGGCGACATCATCCAGTCCGTCGCCATTGACGTCTCCGGCGCGATTAATGCCTGCAGCGCCGCTTATTCCTGTAACGCCAGAAACAATAAACCCATCTGCATCCGCCAGGTCTTGAAGCGCAAATGTTGCCCCGAAACCAGCGGTCTTGCCGTAAAGCACAAAGGCTTGGCTATCGCCTCTGGCTGATATCACAAGGTCGTCTAGGCCATCACCGTTGACATCGCCTGCGAGACCAATATCGCGGCCAGCCGTGCCGGATGACGAAGGTCCTTGGATCGTGAAGCCGTCAGCACCATCAAGCGCATCCAGTTCAATGTCAGCGCTGAAGCCCGCCGCTTTGCCGAATACGACGTAAAGTTCACCGCTGTTTGAACCATTGGCATCGCCGTTATAGGCACCGATGACGATGTCGCTGAAGCCGTCGCCATTTAGGTCGCCAGCAGAACTAACGGCGCGGCCCGCGCGGTCGCCGCTATCGATGCCGTGGAGTGCGAAACCGTCAGCGCCATCTAGGTTGGCGAGGTCAATCGTCGACGCAAATCCATCCGCTTTGCCAAATAGAACGAAGGCATCGCCCGCTGAATCATCGCCGTTCGGATCACCACGATGTGCGCCAACAATGATGTCTGCGAACCCATCGCCGTTAACGTCGCCAGCGCCAGATACAGCCTCGCCTGCAGCGTCCCCAGCCACAACGCCTGCGAGGCTGAACCCGTCAGCGCCGTCTAAGCTGTCTAAGGTAAAATCAGCAGCAAACCCGGACGCCTTGCCAAACACGACATAGGCTTCACCTGCATTACTGCGACCAAGCGGGTCCGCGGATTGCGCACCGACGATCACATCACTGAATCCATCGCCGTTGATATCACCAGCGCCACTCACAGACTTGCCGGTATAGGAGGAACCTGCAACGCCATCCATTCTGAATCCGTCCGCGCCATCAAGGGCAGACAAATCAAAGTTCGTCGTAAATCCAGCTGCTTTGCCGAAGATGACATAAGCTGAACCGCTGCCTGTTCCATTAAAGTCCGCTTGAAGTTCGCCGATGATCACATCATCGAAACCGTCGCCATTTACATCGCCCGCCGCGCTGGCGCCGTAACCAAGAGCATCGCCGCCATCAAACCCAGGCGCGCGGAAGCCGTTTGCCCCATCGAGCGAAGCAATCGATGGCGTGGATGTTTCAATATCTGCAGCGCCAAACACGACAAAGCCCTCGCCGACAGTCGTGCCGCCGGGGTTGCTAAGTGAGGCACCAAACAAGATATCCGCAATACCATCCCCATTCACATCGCCCGCAGCTGTCGCTGCCGTCCCAAAAGCGTCGCCGCTCGTCGGCCCCGCAATTTGAAATCCAACGGCTCCATTGAGGCTGTTGAATGCAATAGTTGTCATAAGCTTGATCCATGCGATGTGAGAATGGACCCAAAGCTATGGCACTAGTATTTATGGTTGATTAATTCAGCAGCCCCACCGCCAATGTCACCGTGATGATGCTCAACCCGGTGGATAGTACGATGGCGGCGCTGGCGCGGCGGGTGTAGGCCTCGTAGCGGCTGGCGAGGAGGAAGGGGTTGATGGCGCAGGGCAGTGCGGCCATCAGGGTGACGGCAGCGAGCGTTAGGCCTGTCAGGCCAAGCACCGGCCCTGCAATCGCCCATGCGATCAGTGGGTTAAGGGCAAGCTTGAGGGTGCTGATCGTTGCCGCTTCCGCCAAGTCGCCACCGATGCGGAACTGCGCCAGGGATACACCCAGGCCGAACAGCGCCGTTGGGGCGGCCGCCGCAGCGCCAAGGTTTACGAAGTTCTCTGCGATGGGGTGTAAGTGCAAGCCACCGGCACCGAACCCGAGGCCGCACGCCATCGCCAGAATAACGGGCGTCCGCACGAGCCCCAGTGCGGTTTCCCGCGCAATCCCAGCGACGGATGCGCTTTTGTGCAGACGAAGTTCAATCAGCAAGGTTGTGACGCTGTAATATAGGATTGCTGACATAGCGATGATGGCCGTTGCGATGGCGAGGCCGGCCGCACCGAAAAACAGTTCGGACAGTGGAATGCCCATCATGACGCTATTGCTGTATCCGGCAGTCATCCCAGCCAGCGGCGGTTCGGCACCTTTGCCCTTAAAGAGCGCCCCATTCGCCGCCATCGCCAAGAGATAGATGATGGCGGAGGCGCCGAAATAGGCGATCAATACGCTTGGATCAAATGCCGCCGCTTCACCGCCCGCCAGCTTTGCGCCGGCGCGGAACAACAGCATCGGCACCGCAAACCAGAACACATAATTCACAACACCCTTAGCCCGTTCAGCATCAAACAGCGGCGTTTTGCCAAGGATGTAGCCGCCCGCGACAAAGCCAAATACGGGCAGGGCGACGATTAGGGTTTGAAACATCAGGGCGCATATCCAAGCTAGCGGCTGGCGGACCTTGCCATGAACCCGCAGCCGGGTCACCGTTCAATAGTGCTGCAATATGAGGAAGGTCGGGGTTGTGACTGTCCTGAACCGGAAGAACACCTGACCTGATTAAGCGCCTGGATGAAATTCCGTATAATGGAATTACATATCGCAATGCGGGACAGCCCATTCTATACTGCTTGCAATAACAATTGCATGCCGGGGGGCGCAATGGCTGTGCCAAAATCAGAACGGTCAGGACAGGTGCAATCGCTGGTGCGCGCGCTCAACCTGCTGAAAGTCGTCGCACGGGCTGATGATGGCTTGACGCTGACGGAAGCCGCCAAGCGCGCCAGCCTGCCTGTATCCTCCGCCCATCGTCTGCTCTCAACATTGCAGCAAGAACGCTTTGTCCGTTTTGATCATGAACGGACCCGCTGGTTTGTCGGCGTTGAAGCCTTCGCGGCGGGTGCCGGGTTCTTGCGGAGCCGTGACCTCGTCACGGTCGCCCGGCCTTATATGCGGCATTTGATGGAAGAAAGCGGTGAGACCGTGTCGTTAGCGGTCGAGGATGGCGGCCAAGTGATTTATCTGGCGCAGATCGAATGCCGCCAGCTTATGCGCGCCCTCGCCAGCCCCGGCCAGCGCGCACCGTTGCATTCATCGGCTGTCGGCAAGGCGATCCTGGCCTATGCGCCCGATGAGCGCCGGGACAGTGTCATTGGTGCCATGAAGCTGGAGCGATTTACGGAACGAACATTGACGACGGAGCAAGGCTTTCGTCATGCGCTTACAGAAGCACATAAGCGCCAGTTCGCTTTGGATGACGAAGAATACGCCATTGGCCTTCGCTGCGTGGCGGCACCGATTTTCAACGAAGCCCACGAAGCCATCGCCGCGATTTCCCTCTCCGGCCCGAAGGCGCGCGTCACCGACGGACGCATGAAAGCGTTGGCTGGGTTGGCGCAAGCGGCTGCGGGCAAGATCACGCGGGAATTCGGCGGATCAGCGCCAAGCCGTGCCTAGCTCTCGGGCACGCGGCTGAATTCGCCTGTGTCTGGGTCACGCCAGATTAATTCACCAGCAATGATGGAGAAGAGCGCGCCATCCATGCGGACGCGGCCTTCAGCAATGGCTTCGGATACAAACGGGAATGTCATCAGATTATTGATTGAGCATTCGACGGCTTTGCGTTCCAGCGCGTTCTGCAGATCTTCGTCGCTAGCGTCTGGATTGGCTGCCAGCAGCGCATCCCGCGTCTCATTCAGCAGGGCGACCCAGGGGCCGATATAGCGGCCAATCGGTTTCGCATCCCGTGCTGCCAATGCCGCTGCCACGCCACCGCAACTGCTGTGGCCCATCACGACCAAGTTTGAAATGCCAAGCACAGTGATTGCAAACTCAAGCGCTGCAGACGTGCCGTGGTAGCCGGTGGCTTCGCCATAGGGCGGCACAAGGGCTGCCACATTCCGCACGACAAATAACTCGCCAGGTCCGGCCGAAAATATGGTGGATGGATCAACGCGGCTATCGGCGCAGCCAATGATCATGGTCTTCGGGGATTGGCCTTCGGCCAGCATGTGATAGCGCTCAACCTCCCGCGCGTAACGGTTAGCGCGGAACCGGTGATACCCAGTCAGCAGGTCGTCCGGCATATTGGTCGTCATATCGATGTCCCCCGGAGCTCGTGTGTCCATCTGAGCGCTCCGGATGGAGATATGGGCTTGGGCAGGGTCTCTCGCAAGAGGCTAAAATGAGGAATGGCCGTGCGCGGGCAGGCGCACGGCCGTTCGGCAGTCGGGAGGCGTGGCGGCCCCCGTTGCTGCTGTCCTGTTCGGGCCGGTTAGCTCCCGGCGCCGTGGCGCTCGCACCCAGCTCCAGCGCAGGAGAAGCTGGCGCCTGTCGGGAAGCTGGCGAAGCGGTCTGTGTCATTGAACGGTTCAGGCAAGGCGGCTTGGTCTTGCAGTGTTTGGCGGTTTGGAAGCGCCGTGCCGCCTGTTACATCTGAGACAATGACGTCGAGGGCTTTCACGCCACTTAATTCAATCTGCAGGCCGCCGGGGGCAGCGATCCCGCTATTGCTTTCAACGGTCACCACTGAAAGCGGTGCAGCGTCGCCAATGGCGCGGTCAAAGGTGTTGAGACTACCGAATACTGGTGCTGCGAACGGGTCACGCTCGCCACCGGTGATGCGGCCACGGTCATCGGTGAATGCAATGCCAGATGGCGTGCGGCGAATGGCGGATGTCACGCCTGTGGTCCGGTCGATGACGAGAACCCCGGAGGGCGTGTTGCGAACGACGGTCGCGAGCCGGCGGCTGTTGTCATAAATCAGCGTGCCAGATGGCGTGCGGCGTGTTGCCCCCGCGAACCGGCCACGATTGTCTGTGAACACCTGATTGCCGTTGACGTTCCGGCCCACATTGATGGGGGACCCTGCCGCGTTAAAGAATATCCGTTTGACGCTTTGCGCCTCTGCAGACGCTGTCGCCAAAGCAAGGCCGCAGAGCGCCATAGCGACGAGCATTGCCTGTCGTGCTGAGGTGCTGAATGTTTTTCCTGCCAGCATCATGTCTGCTCCTGTATTCTTGATCACGCCGTTGCGTTAGTCCCTGCACGCTATCATCGCACAGATGCTATAAGGAACGCCGCCAAAGGGATTAATCCTTGTGCGTATCCTGGAACACAAGCTGGCGATTGAATGCATCCGTGACAGAAAATACCTCCACGACAGAACGGCCTGGCGTTCCGCTGGCGCGGGGTGCAGCGCGCTTGCTTGCTTCCATGGACTTGGCACCCTTGCTGGAGTTCACGCTAAAAACGGGTCGACGGGTTGATGTGTTTGGTATTGGCTCCAGTGGCGAACTTGTCGTGGTGGAAGTGAAAAGCAGCCGCCAGGACTATCTGTCGGACCGGAAATGGCAGGACTATCTGGACTATTGCGACCAGTTCTACTTCGCAGTGCCAGAAGGTTTTCCCCTGGAGTTATTGCCGGATGATTGCGGGCTGATGTGCGTCGATACTTATGGCGGGGCTGTCCTTCGCCCGGCACCTCTGGCCCCGGTGAAACCAGCCCGGCGGAAGGCCGTTACAGCGCGTTATGCCCGGGCGGCCGCGTTACGGCTTCGGCGGCTGGAAGACCCTGAGGCCAGCATTGGCTGAGCTACGGTATGACGCGGTTTTCAGCCGCGCCCGCCGCCGTTACAGTGCTCGCCAACGATAGATCCTCATTAGAAGCGAGACAGATTGTGTTCATTAACGGCCAGTGGCGCGAAGCCGCCTCCAACACGCATTTCACGTCCAGCAATCCAGCCACCGGCGAAGCGATCGATCAGATCCCAGCTGGGGGGGCTGAAGACGCCGTTGCCGCGATCGATGCGGCCCACGCTGCCTTTCCAGCCTGGTCTGGCCGCAGTGCCTATGAGCGCTCTGCCATCCTCTACAAAGCCTACACGTTGATGGTCGAACGGAAGGACGAGTTGGCGAAGCTGATGACGACGGAGCAGGGCAAACCTCTCCGCGCTGCTGCCAATGAAACCCAATACGCCGCAGACTTTCTTCTGTGGTACGCAGAAGAAGCCAAGCGCGTTTATGGCGAGACCATTCCATCCGCACGTGGCGACCAGCGTTTCATTATTTTCAAGGCACCAGTCGGCGTTGTGGCTGCTGTGACACCTTGGAACTACCCTATCTCCATGCTGACCCGGAAACTCGCTCCAGCGTTGGCGGCAGGCTGCACGGTGGTGCTGAAACCAGCGGAAGCGACGCCACTTTGCGCTATCGCCGTGTTTAAAATTCTGCAAGAAGCGGGCGTTCCTGATGGCGTCATCAACCTTGTGACGGCAGAAGATCCCAAGCCCATCGGTGAGGTCTTCACCACCGACGAACGCGTCCGCAAAATCACCTTCACGGGCTCCACTGCCGTTGGCAAAATGCTGGCGGGCAAGGCTGGCGAGAACATGAAACGCATCAGCCTGGAGCTTGGCGGCCATGCACCATTCATCGTTTATGATGATGCGGACCCAACCCACGCCGCGAAGGGGGCCAGTCTCGTTAAGTTCCTAAACACCGGACAGGCCTGCATTAGCCCGAACCGGATGTTCGTGCATGAATCTGGTGTGGATGCGTTCATCGGCGAACTCACCAGCCGCGTTGAGCGTCTGCGTGCAGGCAATGGCCTGGAGCAGGGCGTTGGCATTGGCCCGCTGGTTAATGAAGCTGCGGTCGCCAAGGTCGAGCGACAGGTCGAAGACGCCAAAGCCAAGGGGGCGCGCGTTATGTGCGGTGGTCATCGCTTGATGGACAACGGCCTGGACAAGGGCAATTTCTACGCCGCGACCGTTCTGGCAGACGTAACGCCAGACATGCTGATCTACCGGGAAGAAACCTTTGGCCCTGTGGCCGCTGTTGTGCCGTTCAAGGATGGCGACGACGTGCTGGCCATGGCAAATGACACCACTTACGGCCTCGCCGCCTATGTCTATACAAACAATATGGCGAAGGCGATGCGGACAGTCGAAGGCCTGGATTTCGCAATCATCGGCGTGAATGACATCAACCCAACGTCAGCCGCTGCACCCTTCGGCGGCATGAAATCCAGTGGCCTTGGCCGTGAAGGCGGTCATGAAGGCATTGAGGAATACCTGGAAAGCAAAACCGCCGGGTTCTCGATCTAGGCTAGAGCGTCGTGCGGCGCTTGCGACGCAGCCCGGCGCTCTATCACATTGATTGCGGGCAATTTATCCCGACTAATCTGATTCAGATTGGTCGGGAATTGCCCTAGTCTGAACCGGGACATATCGGGGTCAGGGCAGGGCATGGGAGCCGCTATGGATATCTCTCCAGAGCTGTTAAAAATTGCGATGCAGGCCCAGGTCTCGCTGATTGTCATCAGTGCTGTCGCGATGGCCATTGGCATCGCGACAGCACAGAAAACGCCTAGAATACCAAGGAACATCTACATCCTGTGGCTCTGCCTGGCCTGTATTCTGATTCTGCCGACGTTCTTTATCCTGAAGCCTTTGGTCTTTCCCGGTTTAGATCTTTCTGACCCGAACCCGGGTGAGGCCGCGCTTTTGGAAATGGTGCGGTTGATGGGCTTTGCCTTCGTGCCAACGGCGATTTTGATGGGGCGTTACACCGTTTACCGCAACCGTGATGCCGGAAATGCCGACCGTACCGCCTATTTGGCGGCGATCCCGGTCTTTGGCTCAATCTGGATACTGCGGCTTCTAGTCAAGCCGACGGACAGGCTTTCTGGTTAGCTAGGCTCCACGCCAAAGCCGGAGCGGATGGGCTTCGTGCTAATGGCGAGGCCGGTCTTCGGGTCCGTCTCCACAAAAATTCCAGCGATGGAGCCTTCGCCTTCGGCGGGCGACATGCGTTCGCCAGGGCGTTTCGTGCGGAAGCGCAGGATGGAGCCTTCCTTCTGCATGCCAATGACGGAATCATAATCCCCGCACATGCCTGCATCTGTCAGATATGCCGTACCGCCGCGCATGATATGGCCGTCTGCCGTCGGCACATGGCTGTGGGTGCCAACCACCAGGGACGCCCGGCCATCTAGGTGATGGCCCATCGCGCGTTTTTCGCTGGTCGCCTCGCCATGCATATCCACCAGGATTGCCTGGACGGATGTACCGAGCTTGGCAGCATCCATCACGCCTTCCATGGCTGAAAATGGGCAATCCAATGGATCCATGAACAGCCGCAGCATGCAGTTGGCGACCAGGGCCTTACCGGCGCGCTTGGTCTCAACAATCGCCCAGCCACGACCGGGGGCGCCCTCGGGGAAATTGATTGGGCGGACAAGGCGTGGGTCATCGCCAATATGGGTCAGAATTTCGCGATTATCCCATACGTGATTGCCTGTGGTGATAGCATCGACGCCAACCTCATATAGCTCTTTGCAGATTTTTGACGTGAGGCCGAAGCCATGGGCCGCGTTCTCCGCATTGACGACCAGCAGGTCGAGATCAAGCGATTCGCGCAGGCCAGGAGCGGCGGCCAGAACCGCCTCGCGGCCAGAGCGGCCAACGATGTCGCCAAGAAAAGCAATACGCATGGAAAATCCTATGGGGCTTGAAAAAATGCAACGCCGCGTTCGGTGATTACGCCGTCTAGTGCTTGGTCTAGCGCATCTGTTGGTACGCGGGGAACCTGCTGGCCTGCGAAACCGACACCGTAAGCCTTGATGGTGCTGGATTGACGCAAGGCCGCGAGGGTTCGGTCGTAAAAGCCACCCCCATAGCCAATGCGCCGGCCGACGCTGTCGAATGCCAGCAATGGCACAAACAGAATATTCGGCTGAAGCACAGGCGCGCCTGCGTTCGGCTCCATCGTCCGCATGGGGCCGGGCTTTAGGCTGGCCTCGGGCGTCCAGCGGCGGAAAGTGAGCGGGGCCGGTTCATTGGGTGTGCACGGAAGCACGACGGGGCGGCCTTCGCGGACAAGGCGTTCCATCAAGGGCCGAAGATCAACCTCATCGCCAATAGGCCAGAAAAGGGCAGTCACTGCGTCCGGCGGGATCAAGCCCTGCGCCAACGCCACATCCCCAATGATCTGTCCAGCATTCGGCTGATTGGCGGCCAGGCTGCGGCGGCGTGTGCGCATTTCGGCGCGGAGTTCCGCCTTCGCCTCTTGAATTGGCGGCACGACGGTCAGGCGTCCGAGCGGGTTGAGCCGGGCAGGGGGGCGACTTCTACGCCTTCATCAACAAGTTCTTTCACCTGGGGCAGGGTCGCTTCGCCGTAGATGTCGCGCTTTTCAGTTTCGCCATAATGGATGCGCCGGGCTTCTTCAGAAAACTGGTCGCCGACGTTTTCAAAATTTTCTTCGACATGGGCGCGCATGGCCGCAAGCTTTGCCTGGGTGGCCGCGAACGCCATCGCCTGTTTCCGGAATTCGTCATCCCGGTCCCCCTTCTTGGCGGATACAGCCGGTGCCATCAGCGCTTTCCTGACATCGCGGGACGCGCAAATCGGGCATTCCAGCAGGCCTTTGGCCATTTGCTTGTCACAGGCATCGCTGCCTGGAAACCAGCCTTCAAAGGCGTGTTCGTTCTCGCATGTCAGGTCATATCGGATCATAGGCGGAAAATAGGGCCGTTCCACGCAATCGCCAAGCATAATCCGCTGGGTGACGAGCAATTGACGCCCGCGCCTCTGCCCGCTTAAATCGGATCAATCTTAAAAATAAGAGCTTTTCTGGAGGAGCACGCCCCTATGAGCGCTGAGCGTTTGCCGTTTGAAGGTTTCAAAGTCCTGGATATGACGCAAGGCGTCGCGGGTCCGCATTCAACAATGTTGCTGGCCCAATCGGGCGCAGAGGTCACGAAAGTCGAGCCGCTGGACGGTGATTGGGGCCGCACCCTTGGCAAAATGTATGATGATACCTGCGCCCATGCCGTGATCTTCAACCGGGGCAAGCGCTCCGTCTCCCTCAATATGAAGGAGAAGAAGGCCCAGGAATTGGTGCAGAAAGCCGCCGCTGAAGCCGATGTGATCGTCGAAAGTTTCCGTCCGGGCGTTATGGGCCGGTTTGGCCTCTCATATGAGGACGTGAAGAAAACCAACCCGAACGTGATTTATCTCTCGGTCACTGGCTTCGGCCAGGAAGGCCCATACAACAAACTGCCCGTGACGGATTCGGTCATTCAGGCGTTTTCTGGCTGGATGTCGATCAATCGCGATGAAGCCGGAACCCCACAGCGGATCGGCATGATCGCGGTAGACGTGATGACTGGCCTTTATGCATTCCAGGCAATCTCTACCGCGCTGATGCGGAAAGTTCGTTTCGGCGAGGGGGCGTATATCGACTGCTCGCTGATGCAGTGCGCGGCTGCGTTCCAGGCCGCTAAGGTGATGGAGCATCACTTGGAAGGCGGGCAACCGCAAACGCTGTATGTGCCTGTCGGGACCATGAAAACATCCAACGGCCATATCAACGTGACCGCGATGCGCGAGCACCATTATGTCGGCCTTTGCAAAGTGTTGGGCAAGCCGGAATGGGCGACAGACCCACGCTTTGACAGCCGTGAAAAACGCATTGATCAGGAAAAAGTCCTGATGCCGATGGTGCGAGCGGAATTCCTGCGCAAAACTACTGAAGAATGGGCGGAAGCGCTAACGGAAGCTGGCGTGATGAACGCTGCAGTCTCCACCTATGACCACTTCATGGCGGATGAGCATGTGAAAGCGGTCGAGTCCATCACGTGGATGGATCATCAATCCATGCCGGGCTCACTGCCCGTATGCAACATTCCGGGTATTCGCCGGGTTGAAGGCGATCATGCGCTGGATGAGGCACCAAGCATTGGCCAGCATACAGACGAAATTCTGCAGCGTTGGGGCGTATCGCAGGCGGAAGCAAATGAGCTTGTGGCCTCAGGCGTTGCTAACCGCGCGACTGCAGAAAAAGCAGCGGCTGAATAGTTATTTCGCGCGCCGGGCGGGTAACCCTGCCCGGCGAAACCTGTTATTGCAGGCGCAAATCATCCTTTAAGGAATACCCAGATGAAACTCCTCCGTTATATCGCTGGCGACGAAGTCCGCCCCGGCATGCTTGATGCTGATGGCGCGATCCGTGATCTCGCATCCATCGTTGTTGATATCGATGATTATACTGTCTCGCCGGAAGGTCTGGCGCTGATTGGCGCGATTGACCCATCCTCGCTGCCAAAGATCTCAGGTGATGTCGAATTGGCCTCACCGGTTGGGCGTCCGTCCAAAATCGTCTGCATTGGCCTGAACTACTCAGATCACGCGGCAGAAGTTGGCATGGACCCGCCATCAGAACCGATTATCTTCCTAAAATCCTCTACCGCACTGGCTGGTCCGTCTGGCCCCGTTATTAAGCCGCCCCACGCCACCAAGCTGGATTGGGAAGTTGAGCTTTGCGTGATCATGGGCTCCATGGCCTCATTTGTGTCAGAGGACGTCGCACTCGACCATGTTGCTGGATACGCTGTTGGTAATGATGTCTCAGAACGTGAATTCCAGCAGGAGCGCCCTGCCGGTCAGTGGACCAAAGGCAAAAGCGGAGACGGCTGGGCACCAGTCGGCCCTTGGCTCGTAACCAAGGACGAGGTGCCGAACCCAGAAAAGCTCAGCATCTGGCTCGAAGTGAACGGCAAGAAAGTCCAGAACGGTTCAACCGATAAGCTGATTTTCAATATCAAGCAGATCGTCAGCTTCGTCTCTGAATATATGACGCTGCTTCCAGGCGATATCATCATGACCGGCACGCCACCAGGCGTTGGTGCTGGCATGGACCCGCAGCAGTGGCTGAATGTTGGCGATACCATGCGTCTCGGCATCGAAGGCCTTGGTGAGCAGTCGCAGAGTGTTGTTGGGCGGTAATTTGGCAATGGGGGGCGTTTGCGTAATTGCAGGCTGCCCCCGTCGCCCGCTGCAGGACAGCGCGTGTGGAACCCTACGGCATCAGATATCCTCCTGATGCGCCTTGTTCGTTACAATACCCCTAGCCGCATACTCCCAGGTATGCTGGATAGGTCCGGCGCGCTGCGTGATCTGTCTTATGTGCTGATCGATATCCTGCCGGAGAATTTCGGCCCAGTTGATCTCGATATTCTTTATTCCATTGAACCAGATACGCTGCCGCCCGTTGAGGGCGCGCCGAGCTTTGCAGCACCGATTACAGATCTTGGCCAGATATATGTTGGTGATACACCAGCCCATGGGGTTGAGGTTATCGGCCCCAGTGCTGATATCCCCCAAGCCGCTGGCCCACTCCTCGCCGGTATCGGTCATATCGTCGGCGCTCGAGGCTGGTCGGGTGCCCATGCAATTGTATTAACGGACCCGGCTGCTGGATGGCTGGCGCTCGGGCCATTTCTCTCCACGATCAATGCTGTGCGGGATGATTTGCCCCAAGCCGCCGCCCCCGGTGATCTTGTGTTTCGGGGCGAAGAGATCGCGCGTGGGCAGGATGAAGTCATATTCGCAGTTGACGGATTGGGCCAGCAGCGTCATGCCTGCCGCTCACATCCGTAACGGCGGCGGTTCAGACACGTGTTCCTTCCCAAGAGCAAGCAATCGACCACCTTCGCCTATGATTGGGACGGGGTTGATTGGATTTATTACCCGTTGAGCTTGTTCGGCCCTGCCTTCCGGGTAGATGACCGGGGGCGCGTTGTCATTGACCGGTGGCTCGGATGGGCGGCGGCGATTGGTGCTACTATCATGCTCGCGGCAGTCTTTGGCTTGCCCGCCATTGAGGCACCGCACCACCAGCTGTGGGCTGCATACAGCTTGCTTGCGTTCGTAATGGTCCTGTTTGTATGGGCCTATCGACGCCTTTACCGCTTGCTGCGCGATCTCCGCCCGGATGCGGATTTAGGGCCCGCCTGGGCGCGGCCGCCTGAAATGTTGCTGCTGTGGAAGGTTGTCTTGCATCTCGCAGTCAGCTTGCCAGCATTGGTGCTTGGGGCAGATTTTGTGCAAGCCTCCGTTGCAAAAGAGGCTTGGATCCCTGCAGCGATTGGTTTGATTATTGCGGCAGGCGGTGCGCTTTATACGATGCGCTTCGCACGGATTATCTGGCGACGTATCCGTTAGGAGCCTGCACCCACCGGCTGCAGCACATCCGGCACAGACGGATCGACAATCGTTGCGGGGGAGACCGGGAATACGCCATCCGGGCGCATTTCCAGCACTTCCAATGGCCGCAAAGCAACGCCAGCAGCAGACATTGCAACGGGCCCAAGTGCGCCATCAACTTTCCCAGCAGCGGCAATGGCTTCGGCTGGTAAGGGGCGCGCGGCACCACCTTCAGCGGCACTCAGCGCCAGCTTAACGGCGTCATAGGCAACACCTGCGAGTTCTGTCGGCAATTCGCCGAATGCCCGCTGATAGCGGTCGTCAAAGGCATCGTTGAAGGGCGTGGAGGGATAGCGTCCGCCGTGCAATTCGCGGGCGCGTGTCCGGTCCATGTCATCCCAACCGGAAAGCCCGAGCAGGCGTACCCCGGCCGCGCGGGCATCATAAAGCTGGAACATCGGTGCCACGGTCGAAAGTTCAGCGCCGGATAGTGTCAGCAGCACAGCATCGACCCGTCCGCCGCCGAGCCCGCCAGCGCTGCGATAACGCCCGACAACGGCTGCGATCGCGGATTGGCGGGATGATCCCGCACCCGTCATCTGGGTGTAGAATCCTGCAAGCTCACGGAACCGCTCTCCCTCAGCGCCGGGCTGATTGGCCGAAAGGGCGAGCAGGCGGGCGGCGGGATTGTCCGCTGCAGTTAAATCCGCCTGCAAACGAACCGCAGCCGCGCTCCGGCTATTATCCCTGGACCGGGCGCGCAACAGCGCTGCCACATTCTTTGCGATCTGGGTGTAGTTGGTATCTGCGGCGTAGAGGGCGCGCCGAATGCGCAAGCCGTTTTGTGCTGATTGTTCAGCGATTGCCTGCCTCGCGACGGCGTTACCAATGGCTCCAGCCTTGCCGAATACGGCGATATTGCGTGCGCCTTCACTGGCGGCATGGCGGATAATGCGCGCGGTTTCAGCGGTCGCCGTGCGCCCCATGACAAGCACTTGCTGCCCAGCGACGCTGCCATCATTTGAGAACGCTAGCGCCACCAATCCTTCAGCGGCTAGCGCGTCCGCGATCCCCGCAGCGTTCCGGCCAAAAAGCGGGCCGACAATGACATCGGCTTGTTTGGAAGCGGCCAGTAGGACAGCGGCGTTGGTTTGGTCCGCATCGCCTGCTGTATCGAACGCCATCAGTTCAGCCTGAACACCGGGCATATCGAACAACGCCATGGCGGCCCCATTGGAGAGCTCACGGCCAGCATCGCCGAAATCACCGGACAGTGGTGCCAGCAAAGCGACACGGATGGGGCCAGTGCGCTGTGGGGCGACGGGTTCAAGCGGTTTTACGGGCGTTTGCGGTGGGTTCAAGTCCGCTTGATTGACCTTAGGCGGAGGCGAGACAGGGCGCTCAGTCACCGGTTTATTGTCAGCCTGGCACGCGGCAAGCAGGGTCAATGCGGTGAATGCAGCCGTTAGCTGCAAAATCCGAGGGTTCCGGAACGCATTAGAAGCTCGCACTGCCATATCGATCATACCCTAGAATCTCCGCCCATGAATGCTCGCCCCCAAGCGCGCCTGTTATCGCGCCTTGGCTGGACAGGGGCAAGGCTTGCCGGCATCGTAGATCATTAAAACGGACAAAACTGGGGCAGGGTTCCATGACAAAAATTGCTGTGTTGGATGATTATCAAGGCATTGCGAAGGATATGGCGGATTGGAGCGGGCTAGACGTCACCTATTTCCGCGATCCTATCGGCGATACAGCGCGGGTAATTGAGCGCCTGCAGCCATTCGATATCGTCTGCCCAATGCGGGAACGGACACAGATTAATGCAGACGTCATCAATGGCCTGCCCAATTTGAAGCTGTTGGCGACGACGGGCATGCGCAATGCGGCCATTGATATTCCGGCGGCACAGGCGTGCGATATCTTGGTCTGTGGGACAAAGGGGTCTGCCACGCCGACACCTGAACTGGCGTTCGCGCTGATGCTGTCGCTAGGTCGCCAGATTCCGCAATCGGGTGCAGCGATGCGGCAAGGGCGCTGGCAGATTGGCGTCGGCAAAGCCATGAAGGGGGCCACGCTCGGGCTGCTCGGCCTTGGACGCTTGGGCGCTGAGGTGGCCGAATATGCCAAAGTCTTCGGCATGCGCATTATCGCCTGGAGCCAGAATTTAACGGCAGAACGCGCTGCGGAATGTGGTGTTGAGTTTGTCACGAAGGATGAATTGTTCCAGCAATCAGACTTTATCTCCGTGCATCTGGTGCTGTCAGACAGGTCTCGTGGCCTCGTCGGTGCGCGGGAATTGGGGCTGATGAAGCCAGATGCCTACATCGTCAACACCTCACGCGGCCCCATCATTGATGAAGATGCACTGCTGGCAGCCCTGCAAAACAAACAGATCGGCGGTGCAGGTATTGACGTATTCGGTGTTGAGCCTTTGCCGGCAGACCACCCGATCCGCACGCTCGACAATGCCGTATTGACGCCGCATCTGGGCTACGTCACCGAGGATACTTACCGAATTTTCTATGGTGAGACGGTGGAATGCATCCGGGCTTGGCTGGATGGTAAGCCCATAAATGTCATGTCCTGACCGATATTCGGGTTAATGGGTTATTAAACGACTCGCGCAGCGGCCTTTGGGACGCTATAAATCTTAGTGGTGCGCCCATGGTGTTTGCCATGGCCGCTCGACCAAGACCAAGAATGTGTCTTTAACAAACGTGTCTCACAGGGAGAAAACAGGATGAACCTTGCGCAAGGCAAGAAAGCACTGCTGTCTGCAGTCGCCGCCGCCGCGCTTACGGTCGTTGGCGCTGCGTCGGCTATGGCCGATGTTAAGCCAGTTACGATCCGTATCGCTGCTGATCTTACGGGCCCGCCGCATCCGGCTGGCATTTCCATGTCCCTCTTCAAGGATCTGGTTGAGAAGAAAATGCCGGGCTCTGAAGTCCGCCTGTTCTTCGCTGGTTCGCTTTATCGCATTCCAGAAGCCGTTGAAGCTATGACCGATGGCAACCTGGAAATGACCTGGGGTCAGTTCGGTAAGACCGCTGCGGTCGATCCGTACATGAACGTTGTTGTTGGCGCACAGCTGCTGACCACGCCGGGCGCAATCAACAGCCTCGATAGCTTTGAGACGTTCAAGTTCCTGCAAGATCGCATGAACAAAGTGCATGACGTGCACATCTTCGGTTCCGGCCACTTGTCCATGTATATGGGCGCTGGTTCTGGCAGCCGTTTGATTTCCCCAGCGGATTTCAAAGGCAAGAAGATGCGGTCCATGGGCCCTGCTGAAAACGCCCTGCTTGGCGCTATCGGTGCAAACCCAACCACCATGGCCTTTGGCGATGTGCCGCCTGCTCTGCAGACTGGCGTTATCGATGGCCTGTTGACCAGCCTTGGCGGGTTCAACTCCACCAAAGACCAGGCACCGTTCTTCACGATTGCTGGCATTAACGGCATTGTTGGCGATTACTACTGGATTGGCGCTAGCAACAGCTGGTGGAACAAGCTGGACACGGAACAGCAGGCGATCCTTAACGGCATCATCATCAATGAAGTGCTGCCGTTCCAGAAGAAGATCAACTTCTGCAACGACAAGCGTCTCGTCGACAAGTATGAGACCAAAGACCCGTCCAAGCCTGGCATCTACATCATGAACGCTGCTGAAGCGGGCGCGATCAAGACTGCTGCTGGCACCGCGACTGCCGATTGGATCAAGTCCAAGACGCCTGATGCGGCCAACATGTGGGTCGACAAGTTCGCAATGGAAGCAGCTGCGGCTGTTGCAGCGAACCCAGTCGGGTCCAGTGATCTGGAAAAGACGGACTGTGCGGCTATGGCCAAGTGGTTCACCACTTACGAACGCTACAAGAAGCCTAAGAAGAAGAAATAATCTTCGCTTCTGATACGCCTACAGGGTCGTCGCGCTGCTGCGCGGCGGCCCTTGGTGTCTTAAGTTCTGGACTAAATTCAGTTAGCCCGCCCGCGCCGTCACGAGCGCAAGTTAATTAAGCGGGCCTATCAGGGAAGAGCGTCATGGATGACGTCATGGACACGATCTACCGGGGCATTCGCTGGTTCCTGGATAAGATCGTAGGTAATATCGCGGCGCTTGGCCTTTTGGCTGGCACGCTGTTCGCCATCGCAGAGATTGTCCGCCGTTATATGTTCGGCGTCGTCTTTGAGTGGGGCCAGGATTTCGTGATCTATGTGATCATCGGCTCCGTATTTTTCTATTTCGCCGTGACCCAGGCGAAGCGCGCCCATTTGGTCATGAGCGCGTTTACAGACGTGTTGCGCAATCGCGGTTTTGGCAAGGTTGTGCTGATTGCGCGGATTTTCGTATCCGGCTTCTCACTGTTCTTCTTCAGCTTCTTTGTTTACTGGGGCCACTTCGCCGTTGAGCGGACCTACAATATGGGCCGCATGTCGCAAAGCATGTTCCTGCCGCTATGGCCGTTCCAGCTTTTGCTGCTCTCCGCGTTCGCGCTCATGGCGCTGGTGACGATCTTCCACCTGTACCAGGATATCCGCGAGCTCATGGGCAAGAAGGTGTTCGAGTGGGCGCCTGCTGAAATCCATACGGACATCTGATCCGCTAACCCGCATACTTTCAAGGATACGAACCCATGTGGACACTTGGCGGCTCAATGGTCGGCCTCATGCTTGCAGCGGCACCGATTGGCATAGCTCTGGCCGGCGCAACAATTCTGGTGATTATCGGCGACCCGTTCCTGTCGTCAAAAGCGTTGTTCCGCGCCTTCTTCCAGTTCCTCAACAGCTATACGCTGATGGCGATTCCCTTCTTTATCTATGCCGGTTTCCTTATGGAAAAGACTGGCCTGATCAAGAAGTTGTTTGATTTCGCCGATGCGATCGTTGGCTGGGTGCCTGGCGGTTTCGCATACGCAACGCTCCTTGCCGCCGTTATGTTCGGCGCTATTTCCGGCTCTTCTACCGCTATGGCTGCTGCGATGGGCATTATCGCCTATCCGGAAATGATCAAGCGCGGATATCCTGTATGGATGGCGACAGGCATTATCGCTTGCGGCGGCGGCATCGCGATTTTGATCCCGCCAAGCATCACGCTGATTCTCTACGGCATCATCACGGAAGAATCGATTGTTTCGCTGTTCTTCGCCGGATTTACGCCAGGCCTGATGCTCGCCGTTTCTGACGCTGTGATCATCATCGGCATTTCGCTGTTCATTAAACTGCCTGGCGGTAAGTTCAGTTTCTCCCATTTGGGGCGTTCGACCTTGAGCGCCTGGCCAGCATTGTTAATGCCGGTCTGCGTGCTTGGCGGGCTGTATGGCGGCGTCTTTACGCCGACGGAAGCGGGGGCGGCTGCGGCGGGGTACTCTCTGGTATTCGGCATCGTCAATAGCTCCGACAAATCGACCCGGTCTAAGGTCATTCAGTTTGCAATCGGCGGCGCCATTGGCACAGCTTGGTTGTTGATATTCGGCGACCTAGCCTCCTATGGTTCGATATTGCCAGTGCTCTTCGGCTTCTTCGTTGTTTCCGGCGCGGTTGTCTGCGCTGTCATTCATACGTTCTACGCCATCACGACCGGCAATAACCCGTTCTTCAAGGAACTGCTGCCGACGACGCAGCGGACAATCAACCTGACGGCCATTGTCTACTTCCTGCTTGGCTGCGTTGGTGTGTTCCAGTTCCTGCTGGCTAACAAAGGCTGGCCGCAGCATGTGGCGGCCTGGGTGACGGATCAGGGCTTCACCCAGATGGAGTTCTTGGCCGTTCTGCTGGTCGTTATGCTGTTCCTGTCGATGTTCCTGACCGGTGTCGCGATCCTCGTGCTGACAGTGCCTATCTTCTTCCCCGTGGCGCTGACGCTTCAGGTGGACCCGATCCACTTGGGCATTCTGGCGGCTATCGCGATCGAAATGGGCGGCGTTATCCCGCCGGTTGGCCTGAACCTGTTCGCAGTGAGCGGCACAACGGGTGTGCCGGTGACGAAGGTTATGAAGGGGGCGATTCCCTTCCTCATAACCGACGGCATTGTGCTTATTCTGATGCTGTTCTTCCCGATCCTTTGCCTGTGGCTGCCGCAGCTACTGGTCCAATCGCACTTTAATTAGCGAGTCTCATATCCCATGCCTGATATTTCTGCCGATCGGCTGACCAATGTGGTCGCCGCAGTGTTCCGCCATGCCGGATGCGATGACGCGGAAGCCTTGCGCGTCGCTGACAATCTGGTCACGGCAAACCTGACGGGCCATGACAGCCATGGCGTCATCCGCACGCTGCGCTATGTAGACTGGATGGCGATGGGGCTGATTAAGGCCGGGCAGGATATCCGCATCGCCAAGGAATCGCCTGTGTTGGCGGTGGTCGATGGCCAAATGGGCTTTGGCCAGACCGTGGCACCCTTGGCCGTTGATATTGGCATCAAGAAAGCGAAAGAGATGGAGGTATCCATCGTTACGCTGAAGAATGCTGGTCATATCGGTCGCGTTGGTGCCTGGGCAGAACAAGCTGCTGCAGAAGGCCTCGTCTCGATCCACTTTGTGAATGCGCGCGGTAGTGAACTTGTCGCCCCTTTCGGTGGCCGGGAGCGGCGGTTCTCAACCGCACCTTTCTGCGTTGGCGTCCCACAGCCGAACGGCCCGCCGCATATTCTTGATTTCGCAACGTCAATCGTGGCTGAAGGCAAGGTGCTGGTCGCGGCTAAGGGCGGCAAAGGCTTGCCCGAAGGTGCGTTGATCGACGAAGACGGCAAGCATAGTCATCATCCGGATGCGCTCTACGGCAGCGCTGGCCCGGATGCGCCGCCTGATGGTCGCAATGGCAAAGGTGCTATCCGTGCCATGGGCGAGCATAAAGGCTCCGGTCTGGCGCTGATGTGCGAACTGCTTGGCGGGTCGCTCACCGGTAATGGTGCAGCTGGCCCCGGCCCGCGCGACTTCGCCAACGGTATGTTGTCCATCTACCTAACCATTGATGCGTTCATGGAGGAGGACAACTTCTTCGCCGAGGACGTGAAGGGCTATATCGATTTCGTCAAAAGCTCGACGCCTGCCGCTGGCCATACTGAAGTGCTGGTGCCGGGTGAACCCGAACGCGCCCGTAAGGCCGAGCGCTTGGCGAATGGGGTTCCTATCGCCGATATCGCCTGGGATTCGATTCTCCAGGCGGCGGAGAAAAGCGGCCTTGGCCGGGCAGACGCGATCGAGATGGCGGGTCTCGCCTGATTGCGCTAGGCTTGCGAAATAATCAATTTCAGACCACGTGAGGACATGATGGCAGACGATCAGCCCTGGGCGCACGACATGTACGACCTGCTTACTAGAAAGCACGGCGTCACCCAGATCAGCTATGTGCCAGATGCTGGGCATCGCGTGATGATCGAGCGGTCTTTGGAGGATGATAACGTCCACGCCGTATCGCTTACGACCGAGGAAGAAGGTGTGGCTATGGCTGCGGGCGCGTGGCTCGGCGGTGAAAAGTCCGTGTTGTTGATGCAGTCCAGCGGCGCTGGCAATTGCGTAAACATGTTCTCCCTCCCGCGCCTTGGCCGCTTCCCATTCGTCACATTCATGACGATGCGCGGTGATTTTGGTGAGGGAAATCCCTGGCAGATGCCCATGGGACTGTCTGTCGAAAACATCCTGAAAGCCTGTGAGTTTGTCGTGTTGCGGGCTGACAGCGCCGAAGAAGTTCTCCCCGCTGCAGAAGCAGCGATGACGATGGCCTATAAGTCCCACCAATGCGTCGCCGTGCTGCTTGGCCAAAAACTACTGGGCGCTAAAGCGTTTTAGCGCTGTGGCGACGGACCGCCCGGTTCGGCCTGAAGCCGACGCTGGAGATGGGGCAGGGCCGCCCGGATTATGTGCTGGTGCGCGCTGAGCATAACCTCTAGCGCTTTCGCCCATGTGGCGTCAAAGTCTGGGTCCTCAATTTCCATCCGGCGAGAGAAGCCCGCATTGTTGATGATAATATCAATGCCGCCAAACCGGTCTGAAGTGGCCTGAACAACGGATTGGATGGCACTTCGGTCGCCTACATCAAGGGCGAAGGCCGCGGCTTGGCCTATCGTTTTATCTTCTGCCCGCGCTGCATCGATTTCCGCGACAACGGCTTCTGCGCCAGCAGCATCAAGGTCCGTTACGGCGACATTTGCCCCTTCGCGCGCAAATAGATGCGCGGTCGCCCGGCCCATGCCGCTGGCCGCACCAGTGATAATGGCCGTCCGTCCAGCGATCGACCGGCTTAGATGTTCATAGGCTCGCATGCGACTGCTCCCTGATATCCCAGGGGGGCAGGATAGTCCGGGTTGCTAAGCTGTGGAACTGGCGTGGTGGATAGGTCGTCATAAAGGCGTCTGTCAGGCGGAGGACGCTTGCCTTTTCGCGCATTTCCACTGTTTTGACTCAATTTCAACCCAGGCTGAAATAACCAGCGCCTGCCGCGACACCAGCTATAACGGCGACGACCAGGTTAGGTAAAAGCTGGCCGAAGCGTGATAGCGAAGACATAGCGAAACCCATTCATCAATTGGCGGAATGGGCTTAGGAACAGCGTGTGGCTATCTCTATGGCCTTAAGCGGGGCGCGCCGACATTGCCTGAAATTCAGCGTAACGGTCAAAAACACTGGCCAGCCCGCACATAGAATCTCGTGCGGGCTG
>CALLKY010000025.1 GCA_938083135.1 uncultured Alphaproteobacteria bacterium
TTGGCCCTGTAGCACCTCGACCTGGCGCAGCTTCGCCACGATCTCTTCAGGTTTATCTCGCTTGCCTGCCATATTCTGATCCTCCTTCGATGGGATAAATACTATCCCAGTGGGTGGACCACTTCAGTGGGGCTGCTCCACGCGCAGAATACGGGGCGCGGTTCGGATACCTTCATTTCGATTGAAAACTTCATCGCAGGCACAGGCAACGACAGCCTGACCGGCAACGCTGAAGCCAATATTCTGGATGGCGGCGCTGGCGGCGGCGACGATATCGACGGCCTTGGCGGCGATGACATCCTGATATCCGGCAGCGGTACTGGCTTCCTCGATGGCGGCGCTGGCGACTATATTCTGCGTGGTCATGGTTTCATTTTAGATGGCGGTGATGATATCGACACGCTCGAATCAACCGCGACTGGCGACCTGACGATTGATCTCCGCATAACAGGCGCTGGGCAGGCGACGGGCTCTACAACTGGCGCAAATTTAACGCAGATCATCAATATCGAAAACGTCACGTTGGGTGATGGCTCCCATACGCTGACGGGTGATATTGCGGATAACATTCTGCGGACAGGTGCTGGCGATGATGTGGTCAGCGGTCACTTCGGCGATGACACGCTCTTCACCGGGGCAGGGGCCGACCGGCTGATCTATACCGAAGACGCGGCAGATCGGATTGACCTTGAAATTTGGGATGGTGGCGACGGCGTCGACACGGCGGACTATTCAGACTTCCATTCCGCTGTGCAGATTGATCTGGCCGCGAACCATGAAGCCTACACGCGGGATGGAACGACCGTCACTACAGGTGCCTGGCGTATCATCGGTGAGCTGGACAATATCGAAAGTGTAATCGGTACAGCCTTCAATGACCGCATCTTTGGTGATGCTGAACCCAACGAGCTTCATGGCGGCGCTGGCAATGACATCGTTACAGGGGGGATCGGTGACGATCAGCTGTTCGGGGAGGATGGCAATGACATCCTATTCGGGCGGCAGAACACAGACCTTCTAGATGGCGGTGAGGGTGATGACCGTCTGTTTATCGACGGTTTGGATACATCTGTTGTTGGTGGTGCCGGTTTTGACCGGGTTAGCGTTCAAGCCTCACTCGCCGTAAACATCAATATGCGTGACGCAGGCCTAGAACGGGCCGTTGGGAATGCTGGCAATGATGTTTTCGATGCGAGCGGCGTAAACGACAGCATCGTTATCATCCGCGGCTTCGGGGGTGCGGACCAGATCACGGGCGGCTTCTTCAATGACGTGCTGCAAGGTGGTGACGGGGATGATGTGATCGTCGGCGGGGCTGGTCGTGACAGGCTGTTCGGGGAAGGCGGGGCTGATTCACTTTCTGGCGGTGATGGCGATGACCTATTGTTCGCAGATGCATCCGACACCTTAATCAGCGGTGGTGCCGGTAATGACGCACTGACCGTCCAAATTGGGGATGGCATAACGTTTAACGCAGCAGTCGGCAGTGTGGAGCGCGTGAATGGGTCCAATTCGGCTGGTGTCGGCGATGTTCTAAGCGGCGTTGGCGGCGACACAACCTTTATCTTCAACGGACGGGTTGGGAATGACACGCTGACAGGCGGTGATGCGGCTGACATCCTGCGTGGCGGCGCCGGAAACGACGTGTTGAATGGCGGTAGCGGCGGCAATGACCGGCTCTTTGGCGACGGTGGTCCAGCGGATATCTACGAGTTTAATTCTGCTTGGGGCCGTGACCGGATTGAGGGTGGGTTTGCCGATAACGGCACAGAACTTATCCGCTTTGCCGGTGTCTCCGACGGTTCAGGTGGTGCGCTCGATTTTAATGATCTGCAGATCGTAAACGACGGTGACAATGCCGTGATCAGCATCGTTGGTGTCGCGACCCATAGCATCACGATCCTGGGCTTTGACCACACCCGTTTGGACGCAACTGACTTCGCGTTTGTCTAGGTCAGGTCTGCGGCCCGGCTTTCTTCAGCACATCACTCAGCTTCGCCATGTCGCTATGGCAGAGCGCGGCTGCGCGGAGGATATGGATGGCCAATGCGGCCCCCGTTGCCTCGCCAAGGGCCATATCGAGGTCCAGCACCGGTTTCTTGCCAAGTAGATCACAAAGCTTCTTATGGCCGGGTTCGCGGCTGAGATGGCCGACGATGCAATGGTCCAGTCCGCCCGGTGCCAATTTGGCAATCACGGCGGCAGCTGCCGTTGCGACGAAACCGTCTAGTACAACAGGCACGCGCCCCATGCGGGCGGCGATGATGGCACCGCAGATGCCCGCCAACTCATATCCGCCCAAGCGCCGGAGCGCATCCAGCGGGCTGGTGATTTCGCCACGATGCAACGCCAGGCCTGCATCAACTGCCGCCCGCTTGCGGTCCATCTGATCTGAATCCCCGCCAGCACCTGGGCCAACCCATTCTGCTGCATCGCCGCCGAATAGCGCTGCGGAAAGCGCGGCGGCAACTGTTGTGTTGCCAATGCCCATCTCCCCAAGCGCGATAACGTCTACGCCTTGCTCAACGGCCATCATGCCGTAGGCCATGGCGCGGGCGCAGTCTTTGTCTGTCATGGCGGCTTCTTGGGTGAAATCCTTGGTTGGAACTTCAAGCGCCAACTCGAACACCCGGAAGTCCGCATCGAGTGCTGCTGACATCTGGTTGATAGCACCGCCGCCATCCGCAAAGGTTTGCACCATCGCAGCCGTGACTTCAGGCGGGAATGCCGCAACGCCTTGGGCAACGACGCCGTGGTTACCTGCAAACACACTAACGCAGGGCCGTTCAATGCGTGGCGGATGCCTGCCCTGCCAAGTTGCCAGCCATTCCGCCAGTTCTTCCAAACGGCCGAGTGCTCTGCGGGGCTTAGCGAGGTCGCGTTCATGGGCGACGGCGGTTGTGGCGGATTCTATGTCTGGGCCTGGGAAATCCGCGACCAAAAGCGCGATCTCGGTCAGGGTTACTTCCGGCTCGCGTGCGCCGTTTCCATTTTCCGCAGACATAAGGCTATGGTCCTCACAACAAAAAGAATCGCTTGAACGCCAAGGGGTACCTTCCTCTGCGGCACCAAGCAAGCCTAATGAAGGAGCGCCCGTGCAGCGCGCGTTTGCAGAAGCCAAAGCGGCGTTGGGGTTCCTCACCAGATTGCCGGTTCCAATATCCACGCCGCCACCGCTGGCAGACGCCGCGTGGGCGTTTCCGCTTGCGGGGCTGGTGCCTGGATTCGCCTGCGCAATTACCTTGTGGGCCGCGATGACACTTGGCTTGCCGTCTCTTGCTGGTGGGCTTCTAGCGCTTGCCGCCGCCGCCGTTATCACTGGCGCGCTGCATGAGGATGGCTTGGCGGATTGCGGCGATGCATTGGCTGCTCCTGGCGACCGTGCGCGTCGCCTCGAAATCATGCGGGACAGCCGGATCGGTGCCCATGGCGGTCTGGCGCTCATCGTCACCGTGGGCCTTAGGGCCTCTGCACTTGCAGCGCTTGGTATGGCGGATATGTGGTGGGCAGCTGGATTGGCTTTGGCGGCTGCACGGGCCGCACCTGTGCCGCTGATGCGCCTTTTACCGCTCGCCCGAGCGGATGGGCTTGCGGTCTATGCTGGTCAGCCCGGGTGGGGGCGGACTGCCCTGGCGACCGGGCTGGCGGTATTGCTGATGGCGGGTGCTGGATTGGGCGGTATTGCGGCTTTCTTGGTCGCTGGAATGACAGTCGGCCTATGGGCAATGCTCGCAAAGCGGCGGTTTGGCGGCTATACCGGTGACGTTCTGGGTATGGCGGAACAGCTCGCAGAAATTGCATTACTTCTCACATTGGCGGCTTTCATATGACAAAAACAACCCATTTCTGGTGGGTGCGCCACGCGCCTGTCGTTAACAATGGCGGCTTGGTTTATGGCGGCGGTGAAATTGATGCCGATGTATCAAACACCGCCTTATTCGAAGGCTTAGCGGCGCGTTTACCGAAGAAGGCTGTTTATCTGGCGTCTGGGCTGCGCCGGACGCATCAGACGCTTGCCGCTGTCCGTGCTGCCGGGCGTCAGGATATTCCAGGTGAAATTCGTGGATATGTTGAATTGAACGAACAAAGCCTTGGTGACTGGCAAGGTCAGCCAATTGCTGAGCTTTTTTCGAAGGGCGGTCCGTGGCCCGGATTCTGGATGACGCCAGCCGATAACGTGCCGCCGAACGGGGAAAGCTTCGCGCAGTTATGCGAACGCGTCTCTGGCATCGTGCCAGAAATCGCCGCTGAATATGCTGGCAAGCACGTGGTGATCGCGGCCCATGGCGGAACTATTCGCGGCGCGCTTGCGCAAGCCCTGAACCTATCGCCGGCACAGGCGCTCGCGTTTGGGGTCGATAATTGCTCGACGACCAGGATTGATCACTACCTGGGTGATGACGGCGCGGTCGCTTGGGGCGTGCCTATCGTTAATCTTCCAGCGGTCAATCTTCCAGTGGCTAATTTTGCGGCGGCGTATTGATGGCGCGGATATAGCGGGCGGCGGAGCGTTCCAGCGCAGCATTACCGTCGCGTTCTATCGTCCGGCCAACAAAGGCACCGTGAATAGCGTCAAATTCAAACGGTGCCACGGCTCCTGCAATTGCAGTGACGGAGCTTTCATCCAGCGGAATGAGGTTCGGATAGCTACGCATGAAGCTCACATGCTTGGCATCCGGCACGACTTGGATGATGTCACCGGTCAGAAGCACGCCTTTGCCATTGTCCCAGTGCAACACAGTGCCGCCAGCGAAGTGACCGCCGCAGCGAATCAGCAGCACATCATCCGCCAAGCGCTCCAAATCACCGTGCCAGAATTTGAGCCATGGTGATGGCACCTGGACCCAGGTTGCATCGGCTGCATTCACATAGACCGGCGCAGAAAAACGTTCCGCCCACCCGTGCATAATGCCGTAATAATGTGGGTGCGAAAGGGCGATGGCAGCCAGCCCACCCATGGCCTCAATCCGCTCTGCTGTTGCTTCATCCAGAATTGGCAGGCAGTCCCACAGGATCACGCCAGCAGGCGTTTCCAGCAGAAATGCCCGCTGCGCGATGGCAAAGTTGGGTTCGACTTTTAGCGCATGGAGGCCGGTGGAAATCTCCGTCCATTCAATGGCATGGCCATCCAGCAGCGTCGGGTGCGTGGTCCAGGTTTGGCCGGATGCCGGCACAAACTGTCGCTCGTCTTCGCAGATCGGGCATTCAGCAGGAGGCGCAGGCGCATCTGGATAAGAGACACCGCAGGTTTGGCAAATATAGGCTGTCATCAGGCGTCTCCTGCTTATGTGCTGTGGCGACCGTCATATGGTGCGGGCTCTGGTTGTTTCCAGCCTTGGAGTGCACCTGGTGCGGGGTCAAAAACCTCGATGACAAGTGGGTGGCAGGCCGCAGTATCGCTTGAATGTTTCGTGCCGCAGTCGCCGCCAGGACAGGTGGATAGGCCAACAAGGAGATCAATCTCAGCGAAGAATTCCAAATAGTCACCCGGGCGGACGGGGCTGGCTTTCATGAAATATTGGTGCGTATCCAGGCTGAAACCCGTGCACATAAACACATTCAGCACGTCATGCACGAGCGGTTCGGCTTCATTGAGCGGCATACCGGTTGCAGCGGCGAGGCTGCGGGTTAGGTTGGAATGGCAGCAATGGTGGTAGGGATCATGGCCAAGCAAGCCATTGGTATAGGGATCACAGCGGGTTCCGATGACATCATGGACGCCGCCACCGTCTGCATCCCAGCCATACCAATCCAGCGTATCCCAGGTGATCGTCGCCATGGGGCGGAGGTTGGGGAATGTGCTCCACATACGGTCACCAAGGCCCAGATGTGTGCCATGCAGGGCGCGCGTTTTGCCGGAATAAAAGCGCTCCGACAGGTCATGGGCGTTCCAGAGATTAAGGTCACCAACCTGCGCGCCCTCGACGCTGAGAATGCGGAAGAATTGCCCGGCATTGATGCGCACTGTTCGGGCGTCGCGCGGGGCAACAGTGGTTTCGGAGACTTTCGTTAGGGCCGCCCTCGCGCGATCCAGCATTGCTGAGTCGTGGGATGGCAGCGTTTTCGTAGGATAAACCAGCACCGGCTCCGCATGGCGCCGGTCACGGGCGTCTATGGGGGCGGGGGTGCGGGCTTCCGGTTTCATTAGGCGTCTCCTGTCAGCAGAATATGCAGCGCTTTCGGGCCATGGGCACCGCGGACCAGCTTGGATTCGATATCCGCCGTGCCACTAACACCTGTCACAAAGTTGATGTTGCGGGGATGGGCTTTGCCAGACGCGCGGAATGCCGCCCAGAAATCTTCCATATGCGGAACCACGCTGGCGGCTGGCGTAACAATGATGTGGCGTAGTGGCAGGAAGGCGTACAGCGTGGGCTGTTCCGGACTGGATAGCAGGATCAGGGACCCTGTTTCAGCAATGCCCCAATGCGCCCGGCTGATGGCTGCACCTTCGTTCGGGTCCAGCGTCCGGTGGGTATCGATACCCGTCCAGTCCAGGCTTTCCAATTCCGGGTCCGGCGGTAGGGCGAGGGAGAGCGGTGCGCCTTTGGCCTGCAGATAACGTGCGATGGCGGCGGGAATGGCAGCGTCGTCTGGAATACGCTCAACCGTTGCTGCCAGCCGTTCGCCCTGCACGCGCGCCATGAATTCAGCCAGCGGGTCTTGGAGCTTCAGGGCTGGCTGGGTCGCCGTTGCATCGACGCTCAATGCCGCTGCTTCTGCTGCGACAACGGCTGGATCTGGCGGTGATGTCCGACCAAGCGCTTGGCGGACGGACGCCAGCATGCGGGTGCGAGTATCAGCCATTTCGGCCTTCCTGAATGCTCTGGAACCCATGCTCACGGAATGGGCTTGCGGGATAGACGCCGAGCAGGCGGAATTCACGGCTGAAGAAGCCAAGCTCTTCCAGCGCCATTTTTACGCTGGCGTCATCCGGATGGCCTTCAATGTCGGCGAAAAATTGGGTGGCGAAGAATTCGCCCTCAATCATGTAGCTTTCAAGCTTGGTCATGTTGACGCCGTTGGTGGCGAACCCACCCATAGCCTTGAAAAGGGCTGCTGGCACGTTGCGCACACGGAATATGAAAGTGGTGACCGTTAGTGCATCCGTCATAGGCGGCGTTTCTGGCTCGCGTGCGAGGACGATGAAGCGGGTGGTGTTGTAGGCGTGGTCCTCCATTTCAGCCCGCAGGATATGCAGCCCATAGGTTTCTGCGGCGAGCGAGGAGGCGATGGCTGCTTCTGTGATGTCTGTGGAATGCTCAAGGTCTGCGGCGGCACCAGCGGTATCCACATGGACGATGGCGTTCAAGCCAAGTTCCTTGATTGCTTGGCGACATTGGCCAAGCGCATGCACATGGCTGCGGACGGTTTTAATGGTGTCCAGCGTCGCGCCTTTTGGGGCCATCAGAAAATGGCGGACTGGTTCGAAATGCTCCCCGATGATGTGCAGGCCCGTTGCTGGCAGCAAATGGTGGATATCCGCGACACGGCCTGCAATGGAATTCTCAATCGGTATCATCGCTAGGCGGGCGTCACCATTTTCTACAGCGCCAAATGCACCTTCGAAAGACGAGCATGGCAGCGGCGTCATTTCCGGAAAGGCGGCCTTGCAGGCAAGGTTTGAATAGGCACCGGGCGCGCCCTGGAATGCGATGATGTTTGCGGGATCAGCCATAATTTTACTTCTACTGGTTCTGCGCGAGCATGATGCGGGCGCGTTCAAGGTCATCCGGGCCGTCGACACCCAGGGGCGGGTCATCGACTTCTGCGGCGGCGATAATCATGCCTGCTTCCAACGCGCGCAACTGCTCCAATCGCTCCCGTTGTTCAAGCGGGCTTGGCGGCAAGGATACGAAGCGTTCTAAGGCTGCCCGACGATAGGCGTATAGGCCGATATGATGCCAAAGTGGGCCTGGGCCAGTCGGTGCCGTCGCGCGGGTAAAGTAGAGTGCGCGGCCATTCGCGGCGAGGATTGCTTTCACAACGTTCGGATTATCGCGTTCCTCTTCCCGGGTGATTTCAGCCACCAGGGTTGCGATATCAACGTCTGCGTCTTCCAGTGGCTTTAAAGCCGCCTGGATGGATTGCGGGGAAATCGTTGGCAGATCACCTTGGACGTTGACTACGATGGAATAGGCGCGGTTGGGGTCCATTTCACGAAGCGCCGCCATGATCCGGTCTGAGCCTGAGGGCAATTCTGGATCTGTGACAATTCCGATGGCACCGGCGGCGGTTGCAGCGTCGGCGACCTCTTGTTCGGCAGCGGCGACGGCGACAGGACCAATGCCGGCCTCCAGGGCGCGGTCAATGACGTGGGCAATCATTGGACGGCCATTGATGTCCGCCAAAGGCTTGCCAGGCAGGCGGGTCGCCGCCATGCGGGCTGGAATCAGGATGATAGGTGTTTCATTCGCCATGGCCGATGCGTGAACCTTTTCTCGTGCCAGGGTCCGGGCCCTAGGGCAATTGCAATTTAGCTGGATCAGCTTGAGCCGCAAAATTAGCTGCGAACGAAATTATAGTGCGCCGGGCAAACCGCCAAGGCGCCCGCGGTGCTTTATCAGCAGACCCCCAAAACCACGCGACGGAAAGACGCAGAGTTTGCAAGGGCTCCCGGCGCTATTATCCCGATTAAAGGATTCCGCGTATACTATTCTATGCGGAGTGCGCTATATCGGGCGCAAATTCGGGCTTATTTAGGGGCTATCGACCATGGATTCCATGAAGATCAATAAGATTCTTGCGGCGGTATTGCTCGCGGGCGTCGTTGCGATGACAACTGGGTTTGTCACGCGTTTGATCCATCCTGCTTCTGGTGGGGGACATCACAGCGCTGATCATGGCCCGGTTGATCCGCTGTACGCCTCATACATCAAGGAAGATCACGGCGCAGACCATGGCCCTAAAGAGCCAGCTGGCCCTGAACCCATCGCTGGTATGCTTGCAAGCGCTGACATTGAGGCCGGTAAGAAGGTTTTCAAGAAGTGCACGTCTTGCCATACCGCTGATAAAGGTGCCCCGAATAAGGTTGGCCCAGCGCTTTTCGGTATTGTTGGCAATGATATCGCCGGCGTCGGCAACTTCTCTTATTCAAGCCCAATGGCGGAACTGCCTGGCAATTGGACCTATGCAGACCTGAACCAGTTCCTCTACAAGCCAAAAGCGTATGTCAAAGGCACCAAAATGGCGTTCCCAGGCCTGAAACGGGCGAAGGATCGCGCTGCGGTCATCGCTTATCTCCGTGCACAGGACGATGCTCCAGAAGCGCTTCCAGCCGGCCAGTAAGGTAAGAGCGGCTGCGGCATAAACTATGGAGACTGTGCAAATTCCGTCATGCAGCGCTGACTTAGCGCAACGGCTGGCTGATGCTGCGCGTTCCATCCTGCAAAATTACTACCGCAAACCAATTCCAGTTGACGCCAAGTCAGATGCATCTCCGGTAACCCAAGCGGACCGGGACGCAGAATCTGCCATGCGCGACATCCTAAAGCGCGCGGCCCCTGACCATGGCATTGTTGGTGAGGAATTTGGCTCCGAGAATGCGGATGCTGAGTTTGTATGGGTGCTTGATCCGTTAGACGGCACGCGCGCCTTTATTTCTGGCAAACCGACATTTGGCACATTGATCGGCCTCGCCCACAAAGGCGTACCGGTGCTCGGCGTCATTGATATGCCTATCTTGAATGAGCGCTGGGTTGGCGGTCATGGCATGGCGACAGTGCTGAACGGCACACCTGCGCACACACGCGCCTGCGCCAGTTTAAGGCAGGCGCGCATTGGCACGACCAGCCCCGAAATTTTCTCTGACCCTGAACGGATCGAAGCGTTCAGCGGCCTGCGCCGACACGTGCTCGACTGCAATTATGGCGGCGATTGCTATGGGTATGGTCTGCTCGCATCCGGCTGGCTTGATATCGTGATGGAATCGACATTGCAGCCTTATGACTTCGCAGCCATAGCGCCAGTTATCGCTGGAGCAGGTGGCGTGATGACAGATTGGGCAGGGCAACCGCTCACACTTGCAAGCAATGGGGACGTCTTGGCGTCTGGCGATCCGGGATTGCATGGCGCTGCTCTCGGTGCGATTACGAAATCGTAATCCGCCAAAGGCTTGCATCGCGGCTTAAGCCTGCGCCATAAAGATTTCCAGCAATTGGCTTATGGCCTGGAACGGGATTTCGTATGGCAACGCGCTTCGCCGCTGTATTCTTCGGCCTCACGGCGCTCATGACTGGCGCTGTGGCGTTCGCGCAGGATGATGCGCCGAAGCCTGCACTGTCAGAAAAAGAGCGGGCGTGCCTGGCGAAGCTGAAACCGGCAGAGGTCGTGAATGATCGTGTCGTGCGCTCCCACGCGATTGCCATGCACGGGAAGGCGAAATACGGCCCGGATTTCAAGCATTTCGACTATGTAAATCCTGATGCACCGGTGGGCGGCACCTTGCGGCTGGCGACCGAAGGATCATTCGACAGCTTCAATCCATTCATCCCGAAAGGCGACGCCGCAAATCCTGGTGTGTTTGAAACGCTGCTAACCAGCAGTGAGGATGAAGCATTTACCGAATATGGCCTGATCGCTGAATCGATTGAATACCCCGAAGACCGGTCCTGGGTAATCTTCCATCTGCGGCCCGAAGCGCGTTGGCATGACGGTAAGCCGATCACGCCAGAAGATGTGATCTTCTCCCTGGAGACGCTGCGTAAGGAAGGCCAGCCGTTCTATCGCTATTATTATGGCAGCGTGAAAACCGCAGAAAAAGTTGGCGACCGCGCCGTCAAGTTCAGTTTTGGTGACGCGGCCAACCTGGAGCTACCACTGATCATTGGGCAGCTGGCGATACTGCCCAAACACTGGTGGGAAGGTCGGGACTTCGCCAAGACTCTACTTGATCCACCATTGGGCTCTGGCCCCTACAAGGTCGGTGAATTTGAGCCAGGCCGGTTCATGGAGCGGGTGCGGGTAGATGATTATTGGGGCAAGGACCTTCCCGTTAATCGCGGCAAAAACAATTTTGAGCGCATCCGCACCGACTATTACCGGGATAGGATCGCTATCCGGGAAGCGGTGAAAGCCGGTGCTGTAGATTTCTTTGCGGAAAATCAGGCGAAAGCCTGGGCCGTTGATTGGGATACGCCCGCCGTCCGTGAAGAGCGGCTGATCAAGACGCTTGTGCAGCAGCGCACACCGCAGGGCATGCAGGCTTTTGTATTGAACACACGGCGCGCACGCTTCCAGGACTCGCGCGTTCGTCAAGCAATCACGCTTGCGTTTGATTTTGAATGGACGAACCAAAACCTGTTCTATGGTCAATACAAACGTACTGACAGTTTCTTTGCCAATTCCGAACTGGCGGCGACCGGTGCGCCTTCGGGCGAAGAGTTGGCTATTCTCGAATGCTTGCGTAAGCGCCTGCCCCGCACGGTATTCTGGCCGCCGATCAAACCGCCAGAGACCGATGGAACTGGGTGGCCACGCGAGAACCTTCGCAAAGCCTTCGCACTTTTGAAGGAAGCCGGGTATGAAGTGCGCGACCTTAAGCTCGTCAATGTCGAGACGGGTGAGCCGTTCCGCTTTGAGATCCTACTGGTGAGCCCAGCATTCGAGCGGATCGTTCTTCCATTCAAGCGTAATCTCGCGCGCCTTGGCATAGATGCGCGCGTTCGGCTGGTGGATCAGTCGCAATACATCAACAGACTTCGGCAATATGATTTCGACAGCGTGATTTCCGGTTGGGGCCAGTCTGAATCGCCAGGGAATGAGCAGCGTGATTACTGGGGCTCTGCCGCAGCGAATAGGCCCGGAGGGCGCAATCTGATCGGCATCGCTCAGCCTGAAATTGATGCTTTGATTGAGCTTTTGATTGAAGCACCGGACCGGGATAGCCTTGTCGCCCGCACACGTGCGCTCGACCGGGTGTTGCTGGCAGGCCATTGGGTCGTGCCGAATTGGCATATCGCGGCGCAGCGGATCGTGTATTGGGATATCTTCGGGCGGCCAAAGAATTCGCCGTATAAAGGGGTCAGCATCATGACCTGGTGGCTGGACCCGGCAAAGGCCGGGGCGAAGAGGAATAAATCCTGATGGCCGCCTATATTCTCCGTCGTTTGCTGCTGATTATCCCAACTTTGCTTGGGATCATGACCATCAACTTCTTCATCGTTCAGGCCGCACCGGGCGGGCCAGTAGAGCAGGTGATTGCGGAGTTAACGGGAACGGGAGCCGCCACCGAACGGATTACACGCTCCGGCGGTGATTTCGCTGGTGGACAAGGCGGTGCACAGAAGACGGACCAGGGTAGCAGTGGGGCCGGTGAATCCTCATATCGCGGTGCCCAGGGGCTTGATCCAGACTTCATCAAAGACCTGGAACAACGCTTCGGCTTCGATAAGCCGATGCATGAGCGCTATTTCGGCATGCTCTATGATTTTGTCCGCTTCGATTTCGGAGAAAGCTTTTTTCGGTCCGAACGTGTGGTGGATTTGGTGATTGACAAGCTGCCGGTGTCTATATCGCTTGGCCTGTGGACGACGCTGCTGGTCTACTTGATTTCCATTCCGCTAGGCATTGCAAAGGCAACACGGGATGGGGAGGCGTTTGATTTATGGACCAGTGCCGTTGTTATTGTTGGCTATGCCATCCCTGGATTTCTGTTCGCCGTGTTGCTGCTGGTGGTGTTTGCAGGCGGGAGTTACTGGCAATGGTTCCCTTTGCGCGGGCTTACGTCTGAGAATTTTGACCAACTCAGTACGCTTGGCCAGATCGCGGATTATTTCTGGCACCTGGCGCTGCCCGTGGCAGCGATGGTCATCGGCGGGTTTGCAGGGCTGACCATGCTCACCAAAAACTCCTTCATGGAGCAGATTAATCAGCAATATGTGCTGACGGCGCGCGCCAAAGGTATTTCCGAGAGCAGGGTGCTTTACGGGCATGTGTTTCGGAACGCCATGCTGATCGTGATTGCGGGATTTCCGGCAGCTTTCATTGGCATCCTGTTCACGGGCGCTCTGTTGGTGGAGGTGATCTTCTCGCTCGATGGCCTTGGCTTGCTTGGCTACGAAGCGGCGATCAAGCGGGATTATCCAATCATGTTTGCAAGCGTGTGGTTCTTCTCACTGCTCGGCCTTGTGATGAGCCTGATCGGCGATTTGACGTATATGTTCATCGATCCCCGCATTGATTTCGAGGCCCGCCGCGCATGAGCCTCTCTCCCATCAATCAGCGGCGCATTCAGCAGTTCAAAGCGAATAAGCGGGGGTATTGGTCCGCCATTATCTTCGCGATCTTATTCATGTTGAGCCTGTTTGCGGAGTTCATCGCCAACGATAAGCCGTTTGTGGTGATGTATGATGGCGAAATCCATCTGCCTGTTTTCAACGGATATCCCGAAACCGCGTTCGGTGGCGAATTCCAGACCGAAGCGGATTACCGAGACCCATTCGTTGCGGAAAAGATCGCTGAGAAGGGCTGGATGCTCTGGCCGCTCATTCGCTATCACCACCGCACCGTTGCGTGGGACTTGCCATCGCCAGCGCCGACTGGCCCGGACTCGCAGCATATCCTTGGGACAGACGACCAGGCGCGGGATGTGGCCGCAAGGCTGATCTACGGCTTCCGTATTTCGGTGCTGTTTGGGTTCACGCTGGTTGTCGTATCCAGTGTGATCGGCGTGCTGGCAGGGCTGGTGCAAGGCTTCTATGGCGGCTGGCTTGATCTCATCATGCAACGCTTCATCGAGATATGGGGCGGGCTGCCGCAGCTTTATATCCTGATCATCCTGGCAAGCGTGGTGGAGCCGAATTTCTGGTGGCTGCTGGGGCTGTTGCTATTGTTCAGCTGGACCGGCCTTGTCGGCGTTGTGCGCGCGGAAACCCTGCGCGCAAGGAACTTGGACTTTGTGCGCGCGGCCCGGGCACTCGGCGTCTCCAACCGTAAAATTATGGTTCGGCATGTGCTGCCAAACGCCATGGTCGCGACCATTACATTCTTGCCATTCATCCTGGCAGGCTCCGTCACGACGTTGACGGCATTGGACTTCATCGGCTTTGGTCTGCCGCCCGGGTCAGCGTCCCTTGGGGAGATGTTGCAGCAGGGTAAGAACAATCTACAGGCACCCTGGCTCGGCTTCACGGGGTTCCTATCCATCGCCGTTCTGCTGACGCTGTTGGTATTCGCCGGTGAAGCGGTGCGGGACGCGTTTGACCCGCGCAAAACCATTCCAGGAGCGGCCTAATGGCGACCGGTGATCCGTTCCTCAAACTTGACGACTTAGGCGTTCGCTTTGGCGGCGCAGATGATCCCCATGCAAAGGATGCCGTCAAAGACGTCTCGCTGACTTTGGCCAAGGGTGAAACTTTGGCGCTTGTTGGCGAATCCGGGTCGGGCAAGTCCGTGACAGCACTATCGATCCTGCAATTGCTGCCCTATCCGCTGGCGTCCCATCCAACGGGTTCGATCCAATTCGACGGTGAGGAAATGATTGGGGCGTCGAAGCAGACGCTTATGAAAGTGCGCGGTGCCCGCGTCGGCATGATTTTCCAGGAGCCGATGACAAGCCTGAATCCGCTGCATACTGTCGCCAAGCAGATTGGCGAAAGCCTGGTCGTCCATCGCGGCATGTCCAAGAGTGCCGCCAGAGCGCGGGCGCTGGAGCTGTTGAAGCTGGTCGCGTTGAAAGACCCGGAACAGCGCCTTGATAGCTATCCGCATCAGCTTTCCGGCGGCCAGCGCCAGCGCGTGATGATCGCCATGGCGCTTGCCAATGAGCCAGACCTGCTGATTGCCGATGAGCCGACAACGGCGCTGGATGTAACCATTCAGGCGCAAATTCTGGAATTGCTGCGGGATCTGCAACAAAAGCTCGGCATGGCCGTGCTGCTGATCACCCATGATCTTGGCATCGTCCGTAAAACAGCGGACCGCGTTGCCGTGATGACCGATGGTGAAATTGTTGAGCAGGGACCTGTGGCGCAGGTCTTCGATTCCCCAACCCATCCCTATACCCAAATGCTGCTGGCGGCTGAGCCTAAGGGCGACCCTGTGGCTGCGGACACAAGTGCGACCGAAATTCTGGCGGCGGATGACCTGAAGGTCTGGTTCCCGATCAAGCGCGGCTTGCTGAAACGCACCATCGGCCACGTCAAAGCCGTTGATGGCGTGACGGTGAAGCTTAGGGCGGGGCAAACTGTTGGCGTCGTCGGCGAATCCGGGTCTGGCAAGACGACGCTTGGTCTAGCACTGCTGCGCCTTCAGTCCAGCGAAGGCGCAATCCGGTTTGACGGCAAGGATATTCAAGGTGCCAGCTGGGCGGAAATGCGTCCGCTCCGCCGCGAAATGCAGATTGTGTTTCAAGACCCATACGGCAGCCTCAGCCCGCGTATGACAATCGGTGAGATTATCGCGGAAGGCTTGAATACCCACGGCATTCGCGAAGGGGCTGAGGTTGAGAAGCGCGTCGCATCCGGCCTGGAAGAGGTGGGCCTGGAGCCCATCATGTCCCGCCGCTATCCGCATGAATTCTCAGGCGGCCAACGCCAACGCATCGCCATTGCCCGCGCTATCGTATTGGAACCACGTTTCCTCGTGCTGGACGAACCGACGTCTGCACTCGATATGTCGGTCCAGGCCCAAATTGTGGACCTGCTGCGCGACCTTCAGCATCGGCACAACCTCGCCTACATGTTCATCAGCCATGATTTGAAGGTGGTAAAAGCACTTGCCCATGACTTGATCGTGCTGAAAGACGGCAAAGTCGTTGAGCAAGGCCCCGCCAAAGCCATTTTCGAGGCGCCGCAAGAAGAATACACCCAAGCGCTGCTGGCAGCGGCATTCGATATGAAAGCCGTTGATACAGACGCCGTTAGTGACTGACCTGTCTTGTGCTGAAATGAGCCCCCATGACCATACTCTTTAAACCCGATCCCGTTGTTGGCGGCGCTGATGCGTGGCGTGCGCAGTTGGCAAAGCGTTTGCCTGATGTGCCGTTTCGGGTGTGGCCTGATGTGGGCGACCCGGCGGATATCCATTTCTTTTTGGGCTTCAAGGCTGCCACAGGCGACTTCGCCGGCATGACCAACTTGAAGGCTGTGCTCGCGACGGGCGCTGGGGTTGATGGAATATTCTTGGCGGAGGATGTGCCGGACGTCGCGATCGCCCGCATCATTGACCCATGGATGACGGAACAGATGGCGCAATGGGCGCTCTATGCTGTCCTACATTTCTATCGTCGCTTTGGCGATTATCAGGCGCAGCAAGCCGAAGGCGACTGGAATGAGCTTGATCCGTGGCGGGCAGCGCCGGCTAGGGTCGGCATGCTTGGCTGTGGTGAGATTGGCCAAGAGATTGGGCGGCGGCTTGGCGACATCGGTTTTGATGTCGCTGGATGGACGCGCAGCGCGCGTGACCTTGGTGATATTGAGAACTTCCATGGCGAGGACGGCTTTGCGCCATTCCTCGCCCGTAGCAATTTCTTGATCTGCCTATTGCCATTGACGGAGGACACGACGGGCCTCTTGGACGCTGCAGCATTCAGTCATCTGCCGGAAGACGCTTACCTGATTAATATGGCGCGTGGCCGGATCGTCGATACGGATGATCTTGTGACCGCGCTCGACTCCGGGCGGGTCAAGGGTGCATTTCTGGATGTCACGGAGCCAGAACCCTTGCCGCAAGACCATCCGCTCTGGCGTATGCAGAATGTTCGCATCACGCCGCACAATTCAGGCAACACGAATGCGGATACGGCTGCAGACCAAGTCGCCGAAAATATCCGCCGCGCGCTGGCCGGCGAACCGTTATTGAATGTCGTCGAGCGCGGGCGCGGATACTGAATAAGCGTTAAGCGGTTTCGTTAACAGCACCGCCGCGGTCTGCGCTGGGCGTTCCGTCAGCGGGTGGTTTGGCGACGCCAACCATCGCTGGGCGGAGGAGGCGGTCATGCAGCATGTAACCGCGCTGCAAAACCTGCGAGACAGCGCCGGGCGGTACATCTGCCGTCTCGACTTCAAACACCGCCTGGAAGGAGTTGTGGTCGAAGACGTCGCCGGGCGCGCCGAAAACCGCGACATTATGTTTGGCGAGGGCCTGAGCAAGCTCGCGCTCGACCATCTCAACACCTTCGGCCAGCTTGCCAAGTGCTTCGGACTCGGCCTTGGCGTCTGCAGGCATTGCGGCCAGCGCGCGTGAGAGATTATCCGCGACAGAAAGAATATCCCGGGCAAGGCCTGCTGCACCGTAGCGACTGGCTTCTTCCCGATCCTTCTGGGCGCGACGGCGGGCGTTTTCAGCTTCCGCTAACGCGCGCAGGCGATCTTCCTTCAAGGTTACGGCTTCGGCTTCAAGTTCCGCTACGCGGTCTGCCAATGCAGTCGCGGCAGATTTTGCTGCGTCCAACCCTGGTTCCTCCGCTGCCATATCGGCTGCGAAATCCGCCGCTGCGTCATTCGCGGCATTCAGGTAATCTTCCGGCGCATCTTCGGGCGCCTTGGGCGTATCGTCGCCTTGGGTCACGAGCTATTTCTCCGAATCTCTAGATAACATGCGGCCGATCACCCGGGCGGTGTAGTCGACCATAGGAATTATGCGGGCATAGTTCAGCCGCGTTGGGCCGATCACGCCAATGGCACCCAACACTTTCGCGTCGGCACCGCCATAGGGTGCGAGCACCATAGACCATCCCGCGTGATTGAATACCGTATTTTCAGCGCCAATAAAGATACGAACGCCATCACCGGTCTCTGCTGCTTCAACCAGCCGCAGCATGGTCTCTTTAGTTTCCAGCGCATCGAACAGGCTGCGGATGCGTTCCAGGTCAGTCACCGCAGCAACATCATCTAAGAGCCGCGCTTGGCCCTTAACGATGAGCGCGCCGCCACCAGCATCTGACCACACGGCCAAGCCATCCTCGACGACTTGCTGGGTCAATGTGTCGAGCTGGGCTTTGTGGCGGGTGAGATCGTCCCGGATTTCAGCGCGAGCTTCATCCAATGTGCGATTGCGGAGGCGGGCGGACAGATAATTCGTGGCCTCCTGCAAGGAGGAGGCGGGCATGCCGACGGGCAGGTCGATCACCCGATTCTCAACCTGTCCCGTGCTGTCGACCAGAATCACAAGACCACGCCCATCACCGAGGGGCACAAATTCAATATGGGTGACAGCGTTAGCTGCCTTCGGTGCGACGACGAGCCCAGCATGGCTGGATAGGCCGGCCAGCGCGGTCGTGGCCCGGTCCAGCGCCCGGTCCATAGATATGCCGGCATTGCCAACCAGGCCTTCGATTTCCGTACGATCTTCCGCACCAAGATCGCCAACTTGCAGGAGGCCATCGACAAATAGACGCAAGCCTGCATCCGTCGGTAGGCGACCTGCAGAATTGTGGGGGGCGTGCAGCAGGCCCAAATCCTGCAAATCCGCCATTACATTGCGGATTGTCGCGGGCGAAAGCTGCTGTGTCAGCCGCTGGGAAATGGTGCGGGAGCCAATCGGGTCGCCCTGATCCATATAGGCGTCAACGATCACACGGAAGATATCCCGCGAGCGTTCGTTTAATTCCTGGATGCTGATGGGTTTCGATACGGCCATGACTGTTCGCGCCTGGTGTCCCTGGATTTTTGCGGATCTGCGCATAGCGATGATCACTATAGAGTGTCAGTTAGGCGTCGGTGTCGCCATCGTCAATATCTGCTGCACGATGGGATGGATTTGGCTGTGCTTGACTTGCCAGGGGACAGAGTTTCACATATATAGCCCCTACGCCGCCTTGTTGCGGTACGAAATCGTCATGCCGGTAGGTGACGGTGGGCTCTTGAGCCCGCCGTTTTTGTTTAGGTACTACTGGCGTGCAGGCTTTTTGGGGACTGTATGGAACGAGAGACGCGGGTTCAGGCACTGATTGAGCCGACCATCGAAGACATGGGCTTCGAGGTCGTGCGCGTTCGCGTGTCTGGAACAGTGCGTCCCGTACTGGAAGTTATGGCGGAGCCGGCAGACGGATCGCCAATGACTGTTGAAGGCTGCGCCAGCATAAGCCGCGCGATTTCAGCAGTGATGGACGTTGAGGACCCGATCACCAGCGCTTATACGCTGGAAGTGTCGTCCCCCGGCGTCGACCGGCCGTTAACGCGGCCCAAGGATTTCGATCGCTTCGCTGGCTTTGACGCCAAAGTGGAGTTGATCGCGCCCGTTGATGGGCAAAGACGCTATTCGGGCCGCCTCGGCGGTTTGGACGATCAGGGTCAAGTGGTTGTTGGCGAAGGGGAGGCCGAAGTTCGGGTTCCGCTCGCTGAAGTCCGCCGGGCCAAGCTGATTATGACGGACGCCTTGCTGGCCGCATTCGCGGAAGATCAGCCAGGCCAGAACGGAGAGGGCTGACACAAGATGGCGCACATCTTTGGCGGCGAATTGCTGCAGGTCGCTGACGCGGCCGCACGGGATAAAGGCATCGACCGGGAAGAGGTTTTCCAGGCGATGGAAGAGGCTATTCAGCGGGCGGGTCGCTCGAAGTATGGCCTTGAGCACGATATCCGTGCGGAAATTGACCGTCGCACCGGTGAAGTGACGCTTGCGCGTTATCGCACCGTTGTTGAGGACGATGCTGAGATCGAGAACGAATCGGCGGAGCTTCCCGTTACAGCAGCGCAACGCTTTAAACCTGGCGTGGCTGTTGGCGACGAAATCGTCGATGATCTGCCGCCAGTCGATTTCGGTCGCGTTTCCGCACAGACCGCGAAGCAGGTTATTGTGCAGAAGGTGCGTGAAGCCGAGCGCAGCCGCCAATACGCAGAATTCTCTGGCAGGATTGGCGAGGTCGTGAACGGTGCCGTCAAACGGCTTGAGTTTGGCAACGTCATTATTGATCTTGGTCGCGCAGAAGCCATTATCCGCCGCGATGAATTGCTCCCCCGTGAGCATTTCCGGCGCAATGACCGGGTCCGCGCACAGATTTATGACGTCCGCGAAGAAACACGCGGCCCACAGATTTTCCTGTCACGCACACGCCCTGAATTCCTGGTGTCGCTGTTTGCGCAGGAAGTGCCTGAAATTTATGACGGCATTATTGAGATTAAGGCCGCGGCCCGTGATCCTGGCAGCCGCGCCAAAATCGGCGTGATTAGCCACGATGCTTCAATTGATCCGGTCGGCGCATGTGTTGGTATGCGCGGTAGCCGTGTGCAGGCTGTTGTCGCAGAGCTTCAGGGCGAGCGGATTGATATTATCCCCTGGTCTGAAGACCCAGCCGTATTCGTCGTGAATGCGCTGGCACCGGCCGAAGTTTCCAAGATCGTGATTGATGAGGATGACGGGCGTATCGACGTTGTTGTCCCGGATGATCAGTTGTCATTGGCAATTGGCCGTCGCGGACAGAATGTGCGCCTTGCGAGCCAGCTTAGCGGTTGGTCCATCGATATTCTGACCGAGCAGGAAGAATCAGAGCGCCGCCAGGAAGAATCCAAAGTGCGTTCCCAGGCGTTCATTGACACGCTTGATGTTGACGAAGTTATCGCACACCTGCTGGTCGCTGAAGGCTTCTCCACAGTTGAAGAAGTTGCCTATGTCGATGCTGAGGAACTTGGCAGCATTGAAGGCTTTGACGACGATATCGCGGAAGAACTGAAGCGCCGCGCGTTTGATTATGTCACAGCCGAACAGGCACGCCTTGAAGCGCGCCGAGCAGAGCTTGGCGTTTCTGAGGACATTGATCGCATTGAAGGCCTGACGCTGGCACAAATTGTGCGGCTTGGCGAATGCGGTGTGCTGAACTTGGATGACTTGGCTGATCTAGCGAGCGATGAGTTCCGCTACATCACAAACCCAGCCGTCCCGGTCGCGACAGTGGACGATATTGCTGAACTCGACGCTGAGGCCTTGGCCGCAGGTATCGCAGGCAGTGACTTCTCCGCTGAGGAAGCTGACGGCTTGATCATGGCGCTCCGTGCGGAGTGGTATGAAGATGAAGAAACTGCTGAAGGCGATGAGGCGGCTGAAGAAGCCGCTGACGCGCCGGCGCAATAAGATGTAACCACGCACCACACACATTAGGATTAGGGCCAAACCGAACCACATGAATATGACCGCCGCCACGACTGATACGAACGGCGCGCGCCAGGCCCGGAAGGGCATGGCGGGTGACGGGGGTGGTGCGCCCAGTGATCCTGGCATGCGACGCTGCATTGTCACGCGGACAAAGAAACTGCGTGAAGAAATGCTACGGTTTGTCGTCGATCCTGATGGACGTGTGACGCCGGATGTCGCTATGCGCCTTCCGGGCAGGGGTGTGTGGGTGCTGCCAAAGCGCGATGCTTTGGCAAAAGCGGTGAAGACAAACCGGTTCAAAAGCGCCTTTAAGGCCGATGTGACAACCCCTGAAAACCTCGTCGATATGACAATTGGCCTAATGGATCGCCGCATTGGTGAGCTGCTAGGCTTGGCCCGTGCCGCTGGGCAATTAGCGGTTGGCTGGGAGCAGGCGCGGGAGTTCGCGCGGAAGCATCCGGTGGGCCTGGTTGTTGTGGCTTCTGATGCTGCAGAGGCGTCTCGACGTCGGCTGGAGCGCATGGGCAATGGCGCACCGGTATTTGACCGCATGGATGCTTATGCGCTTGGTTCAGCGATGGGCCGTGAAAGAGTTGTGAACGCCTTGATATCAAAAGGTAAGTTTGCAGAAATGCTGGCGCGTGAAGCCGCGCGCCGTGATGGGCTCGATGAGCCAAAGGTTCCGAATGGGCAGCGTGCGCGCAAGGCCGCATTCGATGCCTCCGACAGGGAGGGTTGAGGACAGATGAGCGACGAAACCACAGAACGCAAGCCTGGTAAGCTCCGCTTAGGCGGCAAGCTTGGCAGTAAGACTGAGGCAAAGAAGACTGTTAGCGTCGGTAAGGTGCAGCAGAGCTTCTCCCGTGGCCGCAGCAAAACCGTCACCGTTGAGGTGAAGCGCCCACGTGCAGGCTCCGGTGATCGTAGTGGCGGCGGCGGCCAAGCTGGCGCTCAGAGCGATATTGAGCGCGAGAAGCGTCTTCGCGCGATTCAGGCACTGAAATCTGGCGAGAGCGCAGTCGCAGCACCACCGCCCGTGCCACCGCGCCCCGTGCGCCCTGCACCCGTGGTTAAGCCTGTTGAGGCAGCGCCGGTCGTCGAAGAGACGCCTGCTGTTGAAGCCGAGGCTGCAGAAGCTGAAGCTGTTGAAGCTGAAGCTAAGGCACCCGTTGCTGAAGCTGCTCCCGTGCCAGAGGTTGAGGCGGTTCCCGAAGCGGAAGCGCCACCACCTGCTCCAGAGCCTGAACCGGAACCCGAGCCCGAGCCGGAACCCGAGCCGGAACTCTCGCAAGAAGAGCGTGAGATGCTGGCCCTGAAACAGGCTGAGGCCGTTGAGCGTGAGAAGCTTGATGCTGCGCGCCGCGAAGCTGAGGCGCGCGCTGAAGCCGCTGCGCCGCGTCGCCGGCCCGAAACAGATCGCGCTCGCCCAGGTGCAGCGCGCGGTGCGCCTGCTGGCAGGCCTGGTCCTGGCGGCGGTGCAGGCCGTCGTCCGCCTAGCCCAGCCGATGCGCCCGCCATGCCTGATCCATCTGCACCACCATCTCGTGGTCGCGATGATGACCGGCGGAAGACCCGCAATGTTGATGAAGAACGCCGTGCGCAACCAAAGCGCGGCGGCGAACGGGGCGGCCGCCGCACTGGTAAGCTGACGATCACCCAGGTTGTTGATGGTGAAGTGCAACAGGAACGGACGCGCAGTCTCGCGTCCATCCGCCGTGTTCGGGAGAAGGAAAAGCAACGCCGCCGCGATAGCGGTAAGGGCGAGGCGACATTCGTTGTTCGCGAAGTGCGGGTGCCGGAAGTCATTGTCGTCAGCGAATTGGCGAACCGTATGGCTGTTCGTACCGTTGATGTGGTCAAGAAGCTGATGATGCTTGGCATTATCGCCACGCCAAGCCAGAGCATCGATTCTGATACGGCAGAACTGGTGATCGAAGAGTTCGGCCACAAGATCCGCCGTGTATCAGAATCCGATGTTGAGATCGGCATGGATGTTCAGGTCGAGAGTGACGCTGAAGATGATCTCCTCCCACGTCCACCGGTGGTTACCGTCATGGGCCATGTCGATCACGGTAAAACGTCCCTGTTGGATGCGCTTCGCAAAGCAAATGTCGTATCCGGCGAAGCTGGCGGCATTACGCAGCATATCGGTGCCTATCAGGTACAGACCGAAGCTGGTGAAAAGGTGACGTTCCTGGATACGCCGGGTCACGCGGCATTCTCTGCAATGCGTCAGCGTGGCGCGAAGCTGACTGATTTGGTCATTCTTGTGGTCGCTGCGGATGATACCGTGCAGCCGCAAACGATTGAGGCAATCAATCACGCCCGCGCTGCTGGTGCGCCAATGATTGTGGCACTGAATAAGTGCGATCGGCCTGAATCTGATCCAGACCGGATCAAGCAGGAATTGTTAAGCCAAGAGGTCGTATCCGAAGATTTCGGCGGCGACATTCAGATGATCAATGTCTCTGCGACACAGGGCACTGGCTTGGATGAGCTGGTTGAAGCGATCTCCCTGCAAGCCGAGCTGCTTGAACTGAAAGCCAATCCTGACCGTGAGGCACGGGGCGGCGTGGTTGAAGCACAACTGGACCGTGGTCGTGGCCCGGTTGCAACGATCTTAGTGCAGTCCGGCACCCTGAAGCGGGGCGACGTGCTTGTTGCTGGTGCTGAATGGGGCCGTGTCCGTGCGATGATTGACGAGCATGGCGGTCAGGTGCAGGAAGCAGGCCCCTCGATGCCCGTATCTGTGCTGGGCCTGTCTGGCGTTCCTTTGGCCGGTGACGAAGTGGTTGTCGTGCCAGATGAGAGCCGAGCCCGTGAAGTTAGCGAATACCGTCAACGGATTGATCGTGACAAGCGGACGGCGGTGGCACCCCGTGGCACCATTGAAGACATGTTCGGCAAGATCGCTGCTGGCGTCTCCCAAGAACTGCCAATTATCGTCAAATGTGATGTGCAAGGCAGCTTGGAAGCCATTGTGGCCGCTATCGAGAAGCTGGCGAATGAAGAGGTCTCGGCTAAGGTCATCCACGCTGGCGTCGGCGGCATCAACGAATCTGACGTGACGTTGGCCGCATCTGCGGGTGGCTTCATCGTTGGCTTCAATGTTCGTGCTAGCGGGCAGGCCAGGTCACAGTCCCAACGGGATGGTGTTGATATTCGCTACTATTCAATCATCTACGAACTGCTGGATGATTTGAAATCGGCGGTCGAAGGATTGCTTGCGCCAGAACAGCGCGAGAAGTTCATCGGCAATGCGGAGGTCCGCGAGGTCTTCAACATCACCAAGGTCGGCAAGATTGCTGGTTGCCGCATCACGGACGGTATTGTCCGGCGTGGCGCTGGCGTCCGCCTGTTGCGCGACAATGTAGTTATCCATCAGGGCAAGCTCGCAACCCTCAAGCGCTTCAAAGAAGAAGTGCGTGAAGTGCGCGACGGCTTCGAGTGCGGTATGGCCTTCGAAAACTATCATGACATTCAGACCGGTGACGTCATCGAATGTTACGAGATCGAAGAAGTGGCCCGCACGCTGTAATGGCAAGCGTTTAAGGATTGACTGAACGTGAGCGTTCGTAGAGCAGGCGGGCCCAGCCAAAGGCAGCGGCGCATGGGTGAAGTCGTGCGTCATGCGCTAGCGGAAACGCTGGCGCGGGGAGACGTGCGGGATCCTGACCTGTCCGGTGTGGCCATCACGATCACTGAAGTCCGCCCTAGTCCTGATCTCAAGGTCGCGACGGTGTTTGTGACACCGCTTGGCGGACAGGGGGATATTAAAGTCATCCTGAAGGCGTTGAAGCGAGCAAAAGGCTACTTCCGTTCTGAACTTGGGCAGGCGATGACATCTAAATTCACGCCAGAGCTTAGGTTCGTCGCCGATGACGCGTTTGACCGTGGCGCGCGTTTGAATGCGCTTCTGGATGCGGTTGCCCATGAACAGGGTGACGAGGGAGCGAATGATGGGGCGTAGACGTCACAAACCCGCCCCTGATGCGCCGAACGGCTGGCTGATTATTGATAAGCCCTCAGGCATGACATCTACGGACGTATCAAACATCATCAAGCGCATGGCGCTGGGTGCGAAATGCGGCCATGGCGGCACGCTCGACCCACTGGCAACGGGGCTTTTGCCCATAGCCCTTGGCGCTGCGACCAAAACCGTGCCTTACGCGATGGATGGCCGCAAAGCCTATCGCTTCCGCCTGCGTTGGGGGGAGGCGCGGGATACCGATGATTCCGATGGCTCCGTTATCGAGACATCAGACAAGCGCCCCACCCGCGACGAGATTGAAGCAGCATTGCCCGCTTTCCGTGGGCTTATTTCCCAGGTGCCGCCTAAGTATTCTGCCATTAAGGTGAAGGGTGCCCGTGCCTATGATCTCGCCCGTGAGGATGAGGAATTTGAGCTGGCGGCGCGCGACATTCAGATTTTCCGCTTTGAACTCGCGGAGATGATTGACGACGACACAGCAGACTTCCTGGTTGATTGCGGGAAGGGCGGCTATATGCGCAGTCTCGCCCGCGATCTCGGGCAGGCGCTCGGCTGTTTGGGCCACATAGCGGCGCTGCGCCGCACACGGGTTGGGCCGTTTACGCTCGACCACGCCCAGGAACTCGAATATGTCAAAACTCTAGGCCGCATCAATGATGCGTGTCCTGTGTTGCTACCGGTTAAGACCGCGCTGGACGACATCCCGGCGTTGGCCGTTTCCGATAGTGAAGCGGCGGATCTGCGTAATGGACGCACGCTCCGCCTTCTGCGCAAAGGCGATCTTGAACGGCTCCCTGACGTCGATGACGGCAAGGAGTTCCGGGTTGAAGCATCTGGCAGGCTGGTTGGCCTGGCGCGCTTTGAAGCCGGCGAGGTCAAATCATCCCGCGTGCTTAACCTCTAACTAGGAGAAGCCGATGTCGATTACTCAAGAACGTACCGAAGAATTGGTCAAAGAATTTGGACGTGGCGACAATGACACGGGGTCCCCCGAGGTCCAGATCGCTATCCTGACAGAACGCGTCCGCAATCTGACGGATCACATGCTGACCCATAAAAAGGATCTGCATTCCCGCCGTGGCCTGATTGCCATGGTTGGCCAACGCCGCCGCCTGCTGGACTATCTGAAACGCAAAAATAATGATCGCTATCAGGCTATCCTGAAAGCGCTTGAACTGCGCCGCTAAGGCGACGAAGACGGAAACGGGCGGCCCAAAAGGCCGCCCGTTTCTATGCGACCTGCTTCAACTGAAGTTGGCGAATGGGCGCTTGCAAAGGCGAGCGCTGAACACAAGGTCTCAACGGAGGCCCGGGATGCGACGTGCGCGGCATTACGGCCAGCGGCGAACTTTTCCCGAAGGAAGGAAAATACATAGATGTTTAATATTGTCCGCAAGGAAATGCAGTGGGAGGGCCGTACCCTCACGCTCGAAACGGGCCGTATCGCCCGTCAAGCGCACGGTTCTGTGCTCGCCACCTATGGCGACACCGTTGTGCTGTGTGCAGTGACCGCAGAGCGCACCCCGCGCCCCGGCCTCGATTTCTTCCCGCTGACGGTTCACTACCAAGAAAAAGCCTATGCGGCTGGCCGCATCCCAGGTGGCTTCTTTAAACGTGAAGCGCGCCCGAGCGAAAAAGAAACACTGACGTCCCGCCTGATCGATCGTCCGATCCGCCCGCTGTTCGCACCTGGCTTCAAGTGTGAAACTCAGGTGATCGCGACTGTCCTCTCCCACGATATGGAGAACGACCCGGACATGCTGGCGATGATCGCCGCATCTGCTGCGCTGACGATCTCTGGCGTGCCATTCCTCGGGCCGATCGCTAATGCCCGTGTTGGTGAAATTGACGGCGAGCTTGTCGTTAACCCGACCCTTGAGCAAATGGCTACCAGCACGCTTGATCTTGTCGTCGCCGGCACCAGTGAAGGTGTGATGATGGTCGAGTCCGAAGCCCATGAGCTTTCGGAAGAGCGTATGCTTGAGGCCGTTGTGAAGGGCCACACGTCCTTCCAGGCTGTCATCGATCTTATCATTGACCTTGCCGAAGACAGCGCCAAAGAGCCTTGGCCCGCACCGCAGGCCCCAGCTGGCCAAGACGAAATGCGCGCCAAGCTTGAAGCGATGGTGTCTGACGACATCAAAGCGGCTTATGGCATCACGGAGAAACTGGCGCGTCAGACCGCTGTCGGTGCTGCCAAGGCGAAAGCCATGGAAGCCATCGAAGCTGAAGACGGCGACACTGGTCTCGCCAAGGGCGTGCTGAAAGACCTTGAGAAAGACATCGTTCGTAACTCTATTCTCGATACGGGCAAGCGCATTGATGAGCGCGACACAAAGACCGTTCGTCCGATTGTTTCAGAAGTTGGCGTGCTGCCGCTTTCTCATGGGTCTGCGTTGTTCACACGTGGTGAAACGCAGGGCTTGATCGTTTGTACACTCGGCACCGGGTCTGACGAACAGATTATGGATCGGTTGGAAGGTGAAATGCGGGAACGCTTCCTGCTGCACTACAACTTCCCTCCATATTCTGTTGGTGAAGCTGGTCGTATGGGGCCTCCTGGTCGCCGAGAAATCGGCCATGGCAAGCTTGCATGGCGCGCACTGCGCCCGATGCTGCCTGCCCACGAAGACTTCCCGTACACGATCCGCTGTGTTTCGGAGATCACCGAATCTAACGGTTCTTCCTCCATGGCGACCGTTTGCGGTGGTTCACTGGCCATGATGGATGCTGGCGTGCCTTTGAAGGCTCCAGTCGCGGGCATCGCGATGGGTTTGATCAAAGAAGGCGACCGCTTTGCAGTGTTGTCTGACATCCTTGGTGATGAAGATCATCTCGGCGACATGGATTTCAAAGTCGCAGGTTCAGAAAACGGCATCACCTCCCTGCAGATGGACATTAAGATCACTTCCATTACGGCAGAGATCATGCAGATTGCCCTGGATCAGGCCAAAGATGGCCGTCTCCACATTCTGGGTGAAATGTCTAAAGGTCTTGGCCACGCACGGACCGAAGTTAGCTCCAACGCACCACGCATCACGACGATGAAAGTGCCGAGGGAGAAGATTCGGGACGTTATTGGCTCTGGCGGTAAAGTCATCCGCGAGCTGGTCGAGCTGACCGGTGCAAAGATCGACATTGAAGACGACGGCACCATCAAGATCGCGGCGACTGATCCTGCAGCGGCAGAGGATGCGCAGCGCCGCATCCACGCTATCGTCGCTGAGCCAGAAGCAGGCATGATCTACGACGGTAAAGTCGTGAAGATTATGGACTTCGGCGCTTTCGTGAACTTCCTTGGGCCGAAAGACGGCCTCGTGCATATCTCTGAGATGCGCCCGGGGCGGGTTCGCGCCGTGACCGATGTTGTCAGCGAAGGTGACATGGTCAAAGTGAAGTGCCTTGGCTTCGATGATCGTGGCAAAGTCCGCCTGACAATGAAGAATATCGATCAGGAAACTGGCGAAGAAGTCGAGCCAGCTGCTGAAGAAGGCTAAGTAAGAAGCAGGAATTCTGAGCGGCGCACTGGACGCGCCGCTCAGAATGCCCTACCTCAATTAGGGTTAATACCAATACCTAGTGGGTGATGTCCGCAGATGATCGTACAGCCGAGAATGATGTCTGGCGCTGAGACCCTGCCCCTTGTTGAGGGCGGGAAAGGCGTATCGGCCACGAACGGCGTTAGTGCTGGCGCTTGGGCGCGTGCTGGCGGCGTAGGTACGGTTTCTGCCGTGAATGCCGATAGCTTTGCGGAAAATGGCGAGCTTATTCCGCAGCTGTATTTTGGCCGTACCCGCAAGGAACGCCATCAGGAACTGGTCGCACATGGTGTGCGCGGTGCCATTCACCAAGCCCGGACAGCGTATGAAAGTGCGAACGGCAATGGCCGTATCCACATCAATGTGCTCTGGGAAATGGGCGGCGCTGAAGAGATACTGCACGGCGCGCTTGCTGGCGCTAAAGGCTTGATCCATGGCGTCACTTGTGGTGCCGGAATGCCTTACAGGATCGCGCAGATTGCGGCATCCTACAGCGTATATTACTACCCAATTATTTCATCCGCTCGCGCATTCCGTGCGCTATGGAAGCGGTCTTATCACAAGTTCGAAGATTGGCTTGGCGGTGTTGTTTATGAAGACCCCTGGCTTGCTGGCGGTCACAATGGTCTGTCCAATAGCGAAGATCCGCTGAAGCCGGAGCCGCCGCGCGCCCGCGTTGCAGAGCTTCGTAAGTTTATGAACGCGGCCGGGTTAAACGACGTGCCGATCATTATGGCAGGCGGTGTATGGCGCTTGGATGAATGGGCGGATTGGATCGATGATCCAGAAATAGCCCCGGTCGCTTTTCAGTTTGGTACGAGGCCCTTGCTCACCAAAGAAAGCCCAATCCCGGAGACCTGGAAGTCGCGCCTGCCGCACCTGAAGCCTGGCGAAATTATGCTGAATAAGTTCAGCCCAACAGGTTTCTATTCGTCTGCAGTCCGCAATGATTTCCTGGACAGCCTCGCAGCGCGCTCTGCGCGTCAAGTGGCGTATTCGGTTGAACCCGTAGGCGATCATGTCGTTGAATTGGCGGTTGGCGCACGTGGGCGGAAGGTGTTCCTGACCGCGCATGAGAAAGAGCTGGCTGAAGGTTGGATGGCCGAAGGCTTCACGGAAGGTATGCGGACGCCAGATTCGACCATGGTCTTCGTAACGCCAACAGCAGCGCGAGACATCCATACTGACCAGGTTGCCTGCATGGGCTGTCTAACGCACTGCCGTTTCTCCAACTGGTCTGAAGGCGAGAAGGGTACAACGGGGCGGAAGCCTGACCCGCGATCCTTCTGCATTCAGAAGACGCTTCAAGCGATCGCCCATGGTGAGCGGCCTGAAGACAACTTGATGTTCGCTGGTCATAACGCTTACCGGTTCTCTGAGGACGTTTGGTACGCAGACGGATTCGTGCCAACTGTAAAGCAGCTCGTGGATCGTATTTTGACTGGTCAGTAGGCAACTATCGGCGTTAAGCCAATTACTTCCTGCAAATTGCTGGAATTTCAATTCAACTGCGCTATCTTCTGTTTCGGAAGACCTTTGACGTGCGACCTTGGTTACAGCAGGAGGTGCGACGCCGATGCAGACAAATAGCGAAGCCCTTGAAAATGCCGAAACGCAGAACCGTTTGCGTGACGCCGGGCTACGGCCCACGCGGCAGCGCATCGGTTTAGCGAACTTGCTGTTTGCTGGTGATTGCCGCCATGTGACGGCGGAGGAATTGTTTGCTGAAGCGAATGCGGCCGCACTCAGCGTATCCCTCGCCACTGTCTATAATACCCTTCGACAGTTTGTAGATGCTGGATTGCTCCGGGAAGTGCTGGCGGAGCCTGGGCGGGCTTATTTCGACACTAATATTTCGGATCATCATCACTTCTTCCATGTGGCCGAAGGCCGGTTGGAAGATGTTCCAGCCGATGCCGTAAGCATTGCCAAGCTGCCAGTGGCACCGGCTGGCGCTAATGTCGAGCGGGTTGACGTCATTATCCGGCTGAACAAAGCCTGAGAGCGCTTCCAATTTTGTCCACGTGGCATCGCAGAAATCAATCTTAGAACCTGTCTAAAGAATTGACTCTTAGCCGAGATTATCCATATTCAAGATGTGCCGTCGTACTGGCGGCCTGAAGATTTTGATGAACGAGGAGGGATCAATCCTATGGCGCTTAAGGGCAGCAAAACAGAAGACAACCTGAAAGAAGCGTTTGCTGGCGAAAGCCAAGCGAACCGCCGCTATCTGTATTTCGCACAGAAGGCTGACATTGAAGGCCACAATGATGTTGCCGCCGTATTCCGCTCCACAGCAGAAGGCGAAACCGGCCACGCACACGGTCACCTCGAATATCTCGAAGAGACGGGCGATCCGGCTACCGGCCTGGCCATCGGCCCGACTGAAGATAACCTAAAAGCTGCGGTTGCTGGCGAAACTCACGAATACACGGACATGTATCCGGGCATGGCCCGTACGGCTCGTGACGAAGGTTTCGACGAGATTGCAGACTGGTTTGAGACACTGGCGAAGGCTGAACGCAGCCATGCCGGTCGCTTCCAGAAAGCGCTCGACGAACTCGCATAAGCGATTAAGCATATGAGTTGGGAGGGCGCGTTGACGCTTGCGTCCGCGCCCTCCGGCTTTTCTACTTCGTTTTAATTTTGCCCAGCCCGAATTCAATTCATTCCGTGCTGGAGCTTTCTGTCGCGCAAGGTTTTTGAGATGAGCGAAGGCAGCCTCGAAGCGCCAACCCGTCACGTCATTGACTGGAACAACCCAGATTTCACCAATCCGGCGCTGCTGGATGAAGAGATGCGCCGCATCTTTGATATCTGCCATGGCTGCCGTCGGTGTTTTAATCTCTGCGACAGTTTTCCGCGCCTGTTTGATCTGGTTGACAGCGCGCCGTCTGAAGAGCTCGACACAGTTGATAGCGCAGGTTTCAAGGGCGTCGTGGATGCGTGCACCTTGTGTGATCTCTGCTTCATGACGAAATGCCCCTATGTCCCGCCGCACGAATTCGACCTTGATTTCCCGCACCTCATGCTGCGCTACCGCCATGCTGAATTGAAGCGAGATGGCGCGAATACCCGCATTAAGCAGCTGACGGAAACGGACCGTAATTCCAAAATGGCTGGCCTTGCGCCGTCAATCGCGAATTGGGCAAGCAAGACCGACAACAATCTGACCCGTCCCGTGATGGAAAAGACGCTTGGCCTGCACCGGGATGCCGCGCTACCGAAGTTTGCCGCCAAGACACTTGTGAACGCGGCCAATGAAAACCCGGCGCAAGTCGATGCGACCGCACCTGGTTATGGCCGCAAGGCAGTCCTCTATGCGACCTGCTTTGGCAATTATAATGACCCGGATATCGGCCTTGCAGCACGCCATGTGCTCGCGAAAAATGGCGTCCGGACGGAAGTCACCTATGAAGGCTGCTGTGGCATGCCGCAGTTAGAACAGGGCGATCTGGCGCGTGTGGCTGAACAGGCAAAGACCGTCGCGGCGGCCCTGGTCGCTCAATGGGTTGATTATGATTATGACGTCGTGCCGCTGGTGCCGTCCTGCGCGTTGATGTTCAAGTTTGAATGGCCGTTGATCGTGCCGGATGATGAGAATGTGCGAAAGCTTGCTGAGGCGACTAAGGACATCTCGGGATACGTCGTGGAGATCGCCAAAAAGGAAGGCCTTGCTGACGGCATGGTTCCTTTGGATGGCGACGTGACGATGCATCTTGCTTGCCACGCGCGCGCTCAAAATATGGGGCCGAAGGCGGCAGAGATGTTGCGAATGATCCCTGAAACCAAGGTGGCAATCATCGAGCGTTGTTCTGGCCATGGCGGCTCTTGGGGTGCGATGAAAGAGAATTTCGATGTGGCGTTAAAGGTCGGCAAACCGGTGGCGAAGCAGGCGGTTAAGGCAATGCAGCAATCGGCTGCGAAAGACCGCAAACGCTACATCGCATCGGAATGCCCGCTTGCCGGCGAGCACATTATGCAGGGTGTGGAGCGTGAGGATGGATCGTTAGAGATCGCCCACGCGCCCCATCCTATCAAGCTGTTCGCTAAGGCTTACGGCTACGACGTTTGACGTCATCGATTGACGCAATTTTCTGAACTTGAGGAGGCAGGCAGCAATGTCCAAGCGTGAGATTACCCGCGCCGATATCATGGATCTGGCAGACTACACGCCGGGCCGCAAAGAACGCCGCCGGGACATGATGCAGATGAAGGCCAACCGCCGCATCGCTGTTGGCCCGTTCGCGACATTCTACTTCGAGAACTACGCGACCATGTGGCACCAGGTGCATGAGATGCTGGCGATCGAAAAGGGTGGCGAGGCGCAAATTCCAGATGAACTTGAAGCCTATAATCCGCTCATTCCCCAAGGCCGTGAGTTGATCGCGACAGTTATGATTGAGATAGATGATCCAATCCGCCGTAAGACAGTGCTCAACCGTATGGGCGGGTTTGAGGAGCATATGTACCTGGAGCTGGATGGCGAACGCATTTCGAGCAGGGCTGAAGTTGATGTTGACCGCACATCAGCAGATGGCAAAGCGTCCAGTGTCCAGTTCGTTCACTTTGAATTGACTGACGCCCAGGCGGATAAGATGAAGCAGGCGAATACCCGCGCCATCCTTGGCATCGACCATGAAAACTATGCCCACATGGCCGTTATCCCAGAAAGCGCCCGTGCGGAGCTTGCAGGCGATCTCGATTAATCCCGAGGTTTAGAGCGGATTTGGATTTGATTGAATCGTTTGGGATTCCCTTGGTAGGGAATATGTGATTCACGATGTTTGCTGGCAAAGGAGGCCAGCTTACATGGCGAATGCTCTTTCTCTTGATCTGCGTTGTCGCGTTGTCGCGGCTGTTATGTCTGGTGCGTCCTGCCGTCAAACAGCCTCCCGGTTTG
>CALLKY010000026.1 GCA_938083135.1 uncultured Alphaproteobacteria bacterium
ACCTTGTGGTCCAGCAACTCATCCATCCAGTCCTTTGCCTGACACGGGATGCCGGAAAGATTACCCAGTGCGCCCATCGGGCCAAAGCGGGTGCCGACGAATCGGTAATGCATATCCATATTGAGGAACGCGCCAGCGCTGCAGAGCGCGCCAAGATAGCAACCAGCATTGCTTCCATCCTGGCCGATGTCCGGGCGTCCGTGGAGGATTGGCAGTCAATCCGGGGGAAGGTCGCGGAATCAATTGAAAGCCTGACCCGCACCCCACCCAAAGGAATAGTACCAGAGGATGCCATTGAAGCCGCCGACTTCCTGGCCTGGATGGATGACGACCACTTCACGTTCCTTGGCTATTGCGAATACGGCTATTTCGGTGAAGGCGATGCGTTCGTGCTGGAAAGCACACCATCAACTGGCCTTGGCTTGCTCCGCTCCGCCCGAATCGCAGAACGCGGCGTGATCGACACCATGGGCGACCTTGAACCACGCATTCTGGCGAACCTCAAAACACCGCGCCTGATCAACATCATCAAATCCATGGAGCGGTCCGTCGTCCATCGCCCGGCGCAATTGGATTATGTGTCCGTGCAGGTGTTTGACGAAAATGGTGCCGTGATTGGCGGTCGCCGCTTTGTCGGACTGTTCACGTCCACCGTCTACACGACGTCCCCGCACCGTATTCCAGTTGTTCGTCGCAAAGTCACGGAAGCAGTTGACGACGCCGCCCAGGGCCGTGGCAGCCATGATGAGAAAGCGCTAACGCACATCCTGGAGACCTATCCGCGTGACGAGTTATTCCAGATTTCACCGCCGGAACTAACCCGCATCGCCGCTGGTATCCTGAATGTTCAGGAACGGGTGCGGACGGCACTGTTTGTGCGTAAAGACCGCTTCGAGCGTTTCATCTCCGCGCTCATCTTCGTTCCGCGCGATCGCTATGACACGTCACTGCGCCTAAAAATGGCTGAGCTGATCGCCAAGGCCTACGGCGGCGAGGTCATGTCCTTCGCAACCCACATTGCCGATGATCCGCTGGCGCGTGTGCATCTGGTGATCAAGACCTCAGGCCCAGCACAGGTTGAGCCCAATGTGGCAGAGATTGAAGCTGCGCTGATCGAAATTAGCCGCTCATGGGCTGACAAGCTCGAGAGCGCGATCCTGGCGAAGCATCAAGGCTCGCGCGGGCGCAATTTGGCGAAGACATTTGCCAATGCGTTCCCCGCCGCATACCGCGAAGCCACATCGGCTGAAGATGCTGCCTTTGATGCCGTATTGATCAACGCCTACGCCAGCCCCAACGGTTTGGCGCAGTCGCTTTCCCGCCCAGTGGGTACGGCGGAGACTGCTGTCCACTTCAAGCTATTTCATCGTGGCGGCCCAGCCCCGCTTTCTGACGTTATGCCGATGCTGGAAGATGCCGGACTGCGCATTCTGTCCGAAACGCCGTCCAAGGTCTGCCCAGAGGGCGCAGACCCCGTATGGATCCATCATTTTGAGGCTGAAACAGCAACTGGCTGCACCATCGATATCGCCGATGTGCGTGACCGATTCCACGATGGGTTCGCTGCGATTTGGCATGGCAAGGCTGAAAGCGATTCCCTGAACCAGTTGATCCTGAGCGCAGGGCTGACATGGCGCCAAGCAAGCCTGCTCCGTGCGTTCAGCCGCTATCTGCGGCAGGCCGGTGCTAATTTCAGCATCGAATATATGGAAGATACGCTGAACGGAAACCCAGAGATCGCGCGGTTGATCGCAACCTATTTCGAAGCCCGATTTGATCCAGCCCACGCGAATGAGATCGCGGCCGCCGCTGCCCGTCAGGGCCTGCTTGCGGCACTGGATAACGTCTCTAGCCTGGACGAGGATCGCATTCTCCGCCGGTTCCTGAACTTGGCGGACGCAGCCCTGCGCACGAACTTCTGGCAAAAGGCTGCAGATCGCGGCCCGAAAGATTATCTCTCCATCAAGTTCGACAGCGCCAAGATTGATGAACTGCCCCTGCCCCGGCCAATGGCAGAAATCTTCGTCTACTCGCCCCGTATGGAAGGCGTTCACCTGCGCGGCGGCAAGGTTGCCCGTGGCGGCATCCGCTGGTCTGACCGGCGGGAAGATTTCCGCACAGAAATTCTGGGGCTGATGAAAGCGCAGATGGTGAAGAACACCGTCATTGTGCCTGTCGGGGCCAAGGGCGGCTTTGTTGTGAAGCAACCGCCGAAGGATGGCGGGCGCGAGGCATTCCAGGCGGAAGGCGTGGAATGCTATAAAACCCTCATTCGCGGCATGCTCGATGTGACTGATAACATCGTCAACGATACTGTCATGCCGCCGCCTGATGTCGTACGTGCGGATGGCGATGATCCGTATATCGTCGCAGCCGCTGACAAAGGCACGGCAACGTTCTCCGACATCGCTAATGGCATCTCCAATGATTATGGGTTCTGGCTGGAGGACGCGTTCGCCTCTGGCGGATCAGCTGGGTATGACCACAAGAAAATGGGCATTACGGCGCGCGGCGCATGGGAATCCGTGAAGCGGATGTTCCTGGAACTTGGCAAAGATATCCAAGCAGAACCCTTCACTGCGGCCGGTTGCGGGGATATGTCTGGCGACGTTTTCGGCAATGGCATGCTGCTGTCCAAGCAGACCAAGCTGATCGCCGCGTTCAACCACATGCACATCTTCGTTGATCCAAACCCTGATCCCGCGATCACACACGCCGAACGCCAGCGCCTGTTCGATATGGGCCGCTCCCAGTGGAGTGACTATGACCAGAGCTTGCTGAGCCAGGGCGGCGCGATCTTCGAACGATCTGCGAAATCCCTCACACTCTCCCCAGAAGCACAGGCTGCCCTTGGCGCGCCGTCAAGCACTTTGACACCGAATGAACTCGTCAATGTGATCCTGAAGGCACCAGTCGAATTGCTGTGGTTCGGCGGGATCGGCAGTTACATCAAATCTGCCAGCGAAAGCCATCAGGAAGCGGGCGACAAAGCGAATGACAGCGTCCGCATCAACGGCTCCGAACTCAACGCAAAAGTCGTCGGTGAAGGTGCAAACCTTGGCGTCACGCAGCTTGGCCGGGTCGAGTTCGCGCAGTCCGGCGGTCGGATCAATACCGACTTCATCGATAATTCAGCAGGCGTGGACGCATCCGATCATGAGGTCAACCTGAAGATCCTGCTGGGCCGCATGGTTCGCGCCGGGGAGATGACGGGTGAAGCCCGTGACACATTGCTAGCGGAAATGACGGAAGAAGTCGGCCATCTGAACCTGCGCAATAACTATCTTCAGGGCCAGGCGCTTTCCATGGAGGAAGGCCGGGCAAAAGCACGCCTGAGCGACCATGTGCGCTTCATGCGCGGGCTTGAACGGATCGGCCGCTTAAACCGCGCCGTCGAATTCCTGCCGGATGATGAGGCCATCGCTGAGCGGGAAGCAGCGGGGCAAGGCCTCACACGCCCAGAACTCGCGATCTTGCTGTCCTATGCCAAGCTTGTGCTGTTCGATGATCTGATCGCCAGTGACCTTCCGGATGATCCCGGTCTCGGCCAGATGCTACATAACTATTTCCCCGGCCCCGTGCGCGAGCGCTTCCCGGAGAATATTGCGTCCCACCCGCTTGGCCGCGAGATCACGGCAACCTTGGCGACCAATGAAATTATCGACCGCTTAGGCCCTGCCTTCACACTTGAGACGGTGACCAAAACCGGGCGTCCCGCAAGCGATGTCGCCCGCGCATTCGCCATCACATTGGATATCTACCGCCTCCGCGACGTCTACCGCCAGATCGAGGCACTGGATGGTCCTGGCCGCTTCCCGCTACAAGCGGAGATGTTCATGGCCGTGAACCGGCTCGCCAGGCGCTCTGTTGCTTGGCTGCTGCGGAAACCTGGGCAATCGCTATCGATCGCAGATGGGCATACATCCCTTGCGGGTCCGATTGCGGCAATCAGCGATGGTTTGGCTCAGGTCGTAACGCCGGAGATCGCCAGCGATATTGATCTCAAGATCACGGCATGGACCAGTGCCGGGGCGGGTGCAGATTTGGCCCCGAACGTCGCGCAGCTTGATCCGCTCGCGTCCGCGTTGGATATCGCGCAGATCTGCGAAACATCGGGCGGCACGGATGTGTTGGAAGCGGCACGCACCTATTTCGCCACTGGCGACGCGCTGAAACTGGCATGGTGCCGGACTGCTGCTTTAGCGCTCGAAGCCAATAATACCTGGGAACGGATGGCGGCAGATGCCAGCCTGGACGATCTCTACAGCCACCAGGCAGACATCGCCCGCAGCGCACTTGCTGCAGGCGGTCTACCTGAGTGGATGGCAGCGCGGAACAATCAGCTCGAACGGCTGCACCGCACGCTGGAAGAGATGGCGCAGGCGGAGCAACCAAACTCCGCCATGATCACCGTCGCCAATGGCCTCTATCGAGGCCTAGGCGCTGCCTAGCGCTGCCTAGGACGCTGACGACAAGGCGTCGGCAATAGCATCGCCGACGGTGACAGTGCCGGCGTTCCCGCCCATGTCTTTGGTGCGGGGACCGCCTTCCGTCAGAACGACCTCAATGGCCTTCTCAATGGCGCGAGCGGCCTCCTTGTGGCCCAGGTGGTCCAGCATCAGCGCGCCTGACCAAATTTGGCCAATTGGGTTGGCAACACCCTGCCCGGCAATATCCGGCGCTGAGCCATGCACGGGCTCAAACATGGATGGATGCTCGCCTTCAGGATTGATATTGCTTGAAGGCGCGATGCCAATAGAACCGGCTACAGCCGGTCCCAGATCCGACAATATATCGCCAAACAGGTTTGAGCCGACGACGACATCAAACCAGTCCGGGTGCTGCACGAAATGCGCCGTCAGGATGTCGATGTGATATTTGTCGGTCTCGATTTCAGGATATTCAGCAGCGATGGCAGCGAAGCGCTCATCCCAATACGGCATAGTGTGGATGATGCCGTTGGACTTTGTGGCCGACGTAACTTTCTTCCGGTTTTCCCGGCGGGCTAGCTCGAATGCAAAGCGGATGATGCGGTCACAGCCCCGGCGGGTGAAGATGCTTTCCTGCACGGCCATCTCGTGTTCCGTGCCTTTGTAAAGCCTTCCACCAATTTCTGAATATTCGCCTTCAACATTTTCACGTACAACAAAAAAATCAATTTCTTCTGGTGTGCGATTGGCCAATGGAGACTTGGTGCCTGGGAACATACGGCAAGGGCGCAAGCTGGCATATTGCTCGAACTCGCGCCGGATCGGAATCAGCAAATCCCAGAGCGATACATGGTCAGGCACGGTCGGCCAGCCCACCGCACCAAGGAAGATTGCATCCGCTGGGCGCAGTTGCTCAATACCGTCATCAGGCATGATCTTGCCAGTTTTTGCGTAGGTCTCGCAGCTCCAGTCATACTCATCAAACGTGAAGTCGATGTTGAAGCGGCGACCTGCGGCCTCCAGCACTTTCACGCCTTCCGGCACGACTTCCTTGCCAATACCGTCTCCAGGAACGAGGGCGATGCGCTGCTTGGCCATGTGAATTCTCTCTCAGAAATGAAGGGATGGTTTAAGCGTCTATAGCGGATGCTGGGATTTGTGGGAATGCGGTTTACCTACACGCCGCTATCAGAACGCTAATATCCCAAGCGCCCGCTTCAGATGACAACGACCAGCCATGACCCCAGCAAACATTTGCTGCTTGCAGGGAACGGGTTCGCCGCTTACGAAATTGCGGATGGGGCTGAACATCAACATCATCTGTCGCGGGCCTGCTATGGCCGCCTGCATTTTGGCAGCGTCGTGCATGCCTGATACCGCGGTACCTTCCTCCGTTCGGCCGTCTGAAACTGCCTCCACGAAAAAGCCAACCGAAGTACCACACAGCCTGAACCAGACGGAATATGCACTCGTCCGCGAAGTAAACACCCTTCGTAAAGCCCGCGGCCTGGCACCGCTGACGGTTCGGCTCGACCTATCAAGAGCCTCCCGTGCATTCGCCAAACGTTTGAGCTCCCGGACATTCTTTGGCCATGTGTCTCCCGATGGTGATAACTCCACTGACCGGGCAGACGCCGTTAGCTATGACTGGCGACGGCTGGGCGAGACCTTGGGAGCCGGACAGCCGACCGCACGGGCCGCAGCGCAGTCATGGCGTGACAGTCCCGGCCACGCCAAGATTATTTTTGACCCAGACCATGTCCATGTTGGTGTTGGCTATGTCAGGCGAAAGAGTAAGGATAAACTCGATCCCCAACTGGAGCATTTTTGGGTGCTGATGGCTGGCGCCACGCGCTAACCGGGCATCCCGTTTTGAATGGAAGATGAAGATGAGCTTAGACGGCGTAAAAGCCCTGACGTTTGATGTATTCGGCACGGTCGTAGACTGGCGCTCCTCCATAGCAAGGGAAGCAGAAGTCTTGCTTGCGCCCAAGGGCCACGACCTGGATTGGCCTGCGTTCGCGGATGCCTGGCGCGCTCGATATCAGCCAGCGATGGAGCAGGTGCGGTCCGGCGCGCGCCCGTTCACCAAGCTGGACGTGCTGCATCGCGAAAACCTGGAGGGCGTGCTGAAGACCTTCGACGTCGCCGGGCTTAGCGAGGCAGAGCTAGACCACCTGAACCGCGCTTGGCACCGGCTAACACCTTGGCCCGATGCTGTGGAAGGCCTGACGCGCCTGAAAGCAAAATATGTGCTGGCCACCCAGTCCAACGGCAATGTCGCGCTGATGGTCAATATGGCGAAGAACGCAGGCCTGCCGTGGGATGTCATTTTGGGTGCCGAGGTCTGCCAGGCTTACAAGCCGATGCCGGAAGCTTATCGCCGTGCTGCTGATCTGCTTGGCCTTCGCCCAGAAGAATGCATGATGACGGCGGCGCATAATGATGATCTGAAAGCTGCCGCTGCCTCTGGCTTCAGGACTGCATTCGTAGCGCGCCCTGGCGAGAAAGGCCCGAACCAGACGATTGATTTAGAAGCCGCCCCCGGCATGGACATTGCAGCGACGAGCTTTATCGACCTTGCAGACAAACTTGGCTGTCCCTGATGGATATCCGTGAAGCGATCGCGGCAGATCGGGAAAGTGCTGTCGCACTCTGGCATGCAGCTGGGCTTGTGGCAGACCATAACCCCCCAGGGGCGGACTTTGACCGCGCCGTCGCCTCCCCTCAATCCGCCGTATTACTGGGTGAAATTGCTGGCGCCCTCGCCGCCAGCTGCATGGTTGGTGATGATGGGCATCGGGGCTGGGTGTATTATGTTTCAGCGGACCCCAGCCGCCCGCGCGAAGGCCTTGGCCGCCAGATCATGGATGCGGCAGCTAAGTGGCTGAAAGACAGGGGCTGCCGCAAAGCAATGCTGATGGTGCGACCAACCAACACCAAAGTCCTTGGGTTCTATGAGGGCATTGAATGGGAGGCCGAGGAGCGGTCAATCTTTGTGAAATGGCTCCACCCCAAATTTCCAGACAGTCAGGACACTTAAGAATTATGGCAAGCAGGCCCCACGTTCAATTCATTGCAGGCGCTGATGGCCGACCGGCCTTCGCCGTGTTGGATATCAACGATTATTACGCGCTGCTCGAAGGCGGTGGCAGCCAAGCTTTGGCCCAGCCAGCACGAGAAGAGCCGCAGGCGCTGCCCTCATGGGCGGAGCCACCGCCGCCGCCCGCTGGCTTTGGTGCAGAGTTCGAAATGCCGCAAATGCCGCCCCAACCGCCACGCGAACCTATGCCGGAAGCCGTGCAAAAGCGGATAGATGCTGGCGAGAATCCCATTCTGGTCTGGCGCGAATACAAGGACCTCACCCAGGAAGCGCTGGCCGGGTTCATTGGTTTCCAGGAAGACGATATCGAGGCATTCGAATCTGGAGAAATCACGCCATCAGTGGAAATCTGCCAGATGCTAGCCATGGCGTTGGACGTCGATTTCGAGGATGTGATTCCGATTTAGATACAGCCTGCAAAACCCGTATGCCTAAGCGCATATTAGGAGTTAATTAGGCGCCGCTCATTATAGTTACCCCAAAGAGTTAAGCCTTCCTGCCGCTATAGGCAGGGTAACGCTGGGTGACTGAAATGGATTTCGCAACAATCATTGGCTTGGTAGCCGGAGTTGGCGTTGTTGGCGCTGCGATTTTTGTCGGCGGGGACTTCATGTCCTTCGTTGACATCGGCTCCATGATGATGGTCATCGGCGGTGCCATCGCCGCGACCATTCTGCGGTTTACGCTTGGTGATGTTTTCGTCGCCTTCCTGACGGCGCTCAAAGTGAGCTTTGGCAATAAAACACGCTCCCCATCGGAAGTTGTCGAGCGTCTGCGTGAACTGTCCCAGATCGCCCGTAAGGAAGGTCCACTTGGTCTCCAATCCATTGAAATTAAGGACGAATTCCTGCGCAAAGGCGTGCAATTCCTTGTAGACGGACTGCAGCCTGAAATGGTCGGCACAGCACTTACCCGTGAACGTGAGCTCTATATTGAACGGCTTGATCAGGGCCAAGCCGTCATGCGCGCCATCGGCGACGCTGCTCCGGCGTTCGGAATGATCGGAACACTGGTTGGTCTGGTGCAGATGTTGTCCAATATGGATGACCCAGCAGCGATTGACCCGGCCATGGCCATTGCCCTGTTAACGACGCTTTATGGTGCACTTGTAGCTTCCCTATTCGCACTGCCCATCGCAGATAAGCTCCAAGGCAAACTGGCTGGTGAGGAAACAAACCTTACGCTCATCGTGGAGGGCATTCAGCATATCCAGAACAAGGTCCATCCCGATCTGATGGCCGAATTCCTGAACGCCTATCTGCCAGCAAATAAGCGCATCGACCTTGAAGCCGAAGCGGCTTAGGGCGGACGTAGGGTAGGCACCCCGAAATGGCGAAAGACGCTCCAGCTCCCGCCGGTGCGCCGGCATGGATGGTCACGTTCGCTGACCTTATGTCCCTGCTTGTCTGCTTTTTCGTGCTGATCATTTCGTTCTCCGTTCAGGATGAGCAGAAAATGCAGGTTGTCGCGGGCTCAGTGCGGGACGCGTTCGGTGTTTCCAAGGAATGGGAAGCGAAGGCCCTGGTTGAGATCGACGGTCGGCCCAAGGTCAAGAACGTCCAACTGCCGCCCCATCAGAACATCGTCGTCTTCATGCCTCGACCCGACCGGCGCCCACCGGAGGACGTGACCGAGGATGTGAATGAAGACATCCAGCCAATGCCACCTGAATCGCAAAGCCTCGGCCAAGAAGCCGTGGACATGGTCGCGTCTGCAGCGGACTTCTTGGAGAACACTGATTACAGCGGTGATGCCCTCCATGCCCAAATAGGCGACCCCGGCGCCCAAGGTGGTGAGGCAGGCCAGGGTGCTGCCATGCTGAATGACGAATGGCGCGAACAGCTCCGCAAGGAAAAGGTCGCAAAGAAAGAGGATAAATTCGTTGAGGAGGTTCGCGAGCGCTTAGAGAAACTCGCTGAGTTGAATCCAGAACTCGCCAAAGCGGCTGAAAACATCAAGATCGAGCGTGCTGAAGAAGGTGTACGCATTCAGTTGATCGACGATTTCAATCAGCCGATGTTCAGCCTTGGGTCTTCCAACCTAGAGCAGATTCCCATCATTCTGGTTCATAGCCTGCAGCTGTGAAGTAGCTCCTGCAGTCGTTTGGCGTGAGGTCGTCGATGGCGTCTCGGATGGCGTCCCAGAGATCTGGGAGATTACGGGCGGCGGCTTTTCTGA
>CALLKY010000027.1 GCA_938083135.1 uncultured Alphaproteobacteria bacterium
GCCGCAAAGGCCCCGTTTCCGCTTCACCCGTCGCGTCCGTTGCCAAACTTCCACCCTGCAAAATCTAACTCATTAATACGGAAAGATTATCACGCCTCGCGGCACCGCCAAGCTAAATCTCATATGGGAAATGTGGGTTGATGGTTTGTGCGAACACTTCACCACCTGCCCGATCGACTGCGTGGATGGCGGATTTATTGCCAAACCAAGCGATGTCTACTTTCTTGAAGCGCATGCCTTCAATGACACCCGCATAGTCGGACGCAAAGAACGGTTTTACTATGACGCCAAGGCTTTTGGACATGTCGTCTAAGAAAGGCTGGAATGATTTTTCCAGCGCCGAGGCTGATTCAGTAGAGATTATGCCGAAGTTGATTTGGGGCGGCATTTCAGCCTTTGCAACGCCTACGCTGGCGGCGAGGGCCGCGGCTGTGATTGCGGTTTTTCTGATCATAAGATGAGTTCCTTTTCGGGCTTACGTGATCTGGGATTGCGAATGGTAGACGGTGGCTTTGAGTGCCATTGCTGTGGGCGATTGACCGGCGGCATGGCCTGCTTTTGAGCAGTGTTTGATGGCATCTGTGTGCTCGGTGCCTTAGCGCCATAAAGGCTGGCTAAATCTTTCGGCGTTACATCAGCCGCTGAACCGTCAAAGACGATTTGGCCATCTTTAAGGGCGATAATCCGTTGGCAATGCTTGAACGCATGGTCAATCTGATGCAGCGAAACGATGACCGTAACGCCTTCGGCACGGTTGATGTCCGCCAGAATTTCCATAACGCGGTCGGCTGACGCTGGATCCAGGGAGGCGATGGGTTCATCAGCCAGAATGATCTCTGCTTCTTGAGTAAGCGCGCGGGCGATGGCGCCCCGTTGTTGCTGGCCGCCGGACAGCTGAGACGCGCGCTGTCTTGCGAACTCAGCCATGCCAACCCGCTCAAGGCTGCGCAGCGCCCAAAGCTTATCCTGCTGTGAAAACCAGCCAAATGTGCCGCGCGCCCAGTTTGTGCGGCCAAGTCGGCCAATCAGCACATTCTGCAGCAGGGACAATCGACCAACCAGATTGAACTGCTGAAATACAACGCCGACCCGACAACGGAGGGCGCGTTGGGCCTTCAAGCGTCGTCCGTTGGCTTGGGTCGTCTCGCCGAGGACGGTAATCCCGCCTGCGCCGGAGTCCATCCGCTCCATGCCCGAAATCATACGGATCAAGGTCGATTTCCCGGAGCCAGATGCGCCAATCAGCGCGACCAATTCTCCGGCTTCTACCTTCAGGTTTATATCTCGTAGCACGGGAGCGCCGCGCTTGAATGACTTCGTCGCCCCCGTGATTTCCAGGACTGTAGCCATGACTTACCCCTTCGTGTTTCCAGCGAAAATGGCAAGTGTGTGTGTGACGGTAGCGTTGCAGATTAGAGACAGTTCTATGCAAGTCCAAATCTTAAGCTTGGACGCGCACGACTTTACGGGTCGAAATTCTAGCTGCAAGTATTAAACTGCCCCCATGCTAATAGAATTTCAGCCTGAATCGCTTGATCTTACGCCCCACCTGCAGCCGGGTGGTCTTGCCATTGTTGCGCAGTTGGGGGCGGAGCCGACGGCGCTTGTCGCGGCGTTCCTGGATGCTGCCAAGCGCGTGCCGGGGCTGCGCATGCTCACCAGCTTCCCGTTGGGGCCAGTGGATGCGCGGATGGCGGCGACGGAAACAAGCTTTCTGTCGATGGATGGCTTTGGGGCGAATGGGCAATTGTATAAGGCCGGGCGCCTTGGTGTGGCACCTGCGCGGTTTTCTGATTACGCGGCCCTGTTTCAAGACCATTTGAAGCCGGATGTAGCACTCTGCTCCGCGACACTGCCGGACGCGAACGGCAATGTCAGCCTTGGTGTTACGGTTGATCATATGCCGGAAGCGATCCGGCAGGCGCGGGTCGCGTTTGTTGAATTGAACCCAGATATGCCCTGGACGGAGGGTGATGCGGTCATGCCGCTGTCTGCCTTCACGGGAACATTGCCGGCACCCGCCCCACCGGCGGAATGGACATCCCGCGCGCCCGGGCCAGTGGACCATGCCGTTGCTGCCCATGTGGCGCGGCTCATCCCTGATAGGGCGACGGTGCAATATGGCGTTGGCTCCCTACCAGATGCAATTGCCGTGGCGCTCGCAGGTAAGAAGGACCTGGGGCTGCATTCGGGCAGTGTTGCGGATTCCTTTGTGGATTTGATTGAGGCTGGTGCGATCTCCAATCGGTACAAGGAAATTGACGCGGGCAAGAACGTCGCGACCGCACTTTATGGCTCCCGCAGGCTTTATGACCACGTGCACCGCAATCCAGACCTCATCATGCGCGGTGGGGACTACACCCACAACGCCGATATTCTTCGCCATTTCGAGACTTTCTTCGCCATCAATTCCGCACTGGAAGTGGACCTGACCGGCAGTGTCGGCGCAGAGGCTGCTAATGGGCGGTATATCGGTGCCATTGGCGGCCAGCTAGATTTCAACCGCGCGGGTCTCGTTTCCCGGAATGGTCGGGCGATCATTGCGCTCAGTTCTACGGCGGGGAAAGCGCGGCATACCAAGATTGTCTCGAAGCTTTCTGGGCCCGTAACATCGCCTCGCGCCGACGCGGATACCATCGTCACTGAACATGGCATTGCGGAATTGCGCGGGCGTTCATTGGAAGAGCGGGTGGAGGCATTGATCGCCATCGCTGATCCAGAGCACCAAGCCGCACTCCGCGCTGCCGTTGATCGCGACGGCCTCGCCTAATAGTATTCACGCCATATCCGTTTTCCGTCGAATAGGGGCCGCATTACATGCAGTTCAGCTTTTCCGAGGAGCAGGAAGAATTCCGCTCCATGCTCCGTCGTTTTCTGGAGGCGAAATCCCCGCCATCCGCCGTCCGTGCGCAAATGGTAACCGACCAGGGCTATGACCCTGATGTTTGGGCGTCCCTGGCGGGTGAGCTTGGCGTGACTGCCCTGCATATCCCAGAAGAATATGGTGGTGCTGGTTTTGGCGTCTCCGAGCTCGCAATCGCTGCTGAGGAGATGGGCCGGGCGCTTTTGTGTGCGCCGTTCTTCGCTTCAACTGTGATGGCAGCAACGGCGATCATCAACGCCGGGTCGGACGATCAGAAGCGCACACTATTGCCAGACCTCGCCTCCGGTGACGTTATCGCCACGCTGGCTGCTGCGGAGCCCGGTGGCGGATGGGCGCCAGACCAGATCAAGATGACAGCAACCAAGGCTGGCGACGGCTACACGCTGACGGGTGCTAAGAGCTACGTGCTTGATGGCATGAATGCTGGCCGCATTGTCATCGCCGCGAATGCACCGGGTGGTGGCATCGCCCTCTTCACGGCGGCGGCGGACGGCCAAGGTGTATCGCGCACGGCACTCAAATCCATGGACCCGACCCGCAAGCTCGCGCGGATTGATTTCGATGCAGCGCCGGTTGAGTTGCTGGGCGATGCGGCGGCGGGTGCGGAAGCCTACGCCAAGACCATGGATGTGATGCTGACCTGTCTCGCCAATGAAATGAACGGTGGTGCAGAGCGGCTTCGCGAAGACGCGCTGGAATATGTTTCCATGCGCATGCAGTTCGGGCGCTCTATCGCATCCTTCCAAACGACGAAGCACAAGGCGGCGGATATGCTGCTGGATGTGGAATTGTCGAAGGCTGCCGGATATTCCGCTGCCAGTGCGCTCGATGATGATGATCCTGATGCGCGCGCCGTGGCGTCACTCGCGAAAGCGGCTGCGTCTGAGGCGTATTTTCAAACTGCCGTCCATGCTGTGCAGATGCACGGCGGCATTGGCTTCACATTCGATAACGACACGCATTTGTGGTTCAAGCGCGCCAAGCAAAGCGAGGCCTTCTTGGGTGACGCGAACCTGCACCGCGAACGCATGATGCAGCATTGGGGGACAGAGGCATGAGCGAAATGACCGTAGAGCAAGTCCGCGCGGACGTTCAGGCTTATCTGAAAGCCAATTGGGACCCAAACCTCGGCCTCGTAGAATGGCGGCTGAAACTGATGGACTCCGGTTGGGGCATGCCGCACTGGCCGGAGAAATGGTACGGGCGCGGTTTGCCGCTTGGTATGACATCCATTGTTGATGAAGAATTTGCCAAGGTCGGCGCTGTCGGCGTCGCCAAGATGGGCATCCGTGTCCTCGCCGCTGCAACGATCCTGGAGCATGGTACGGACCACCACAAAGAAAAATTCCTGCGCGGTATTCTGACTGGCGAGGAAACCTGGTGCCAATTGTTCAGCGAACCCGGCAGCGGATCTGACCTGGCTGGGGCGGCCACGCGCGCCGATTTGAAAGACGGCAAGTGGATTATCAACGGCCAGAAGGTCTGGACCACCAGCGCGCATCATGCCCATTACGGCCTGCTGCTTGCCCGTACCGATTGGGATGCAGTGAAGCATAAAGGCCTTAGCTACTTCATTCTGGATATGCATCAGCCCGGCGTTGATGTGCATCAACTGAAGCAAATGAACGGCCACGCCTCCTTCAACCAGGTATTCCTGACAGAGGCCGTGATTGAGCCTGAATATCAGGTGGCGGAGCTTGGTGAAGGCTGGAAGGTCGCCACCACTACGCTGATGAATGAGCGGCGCGGTGCTGACAGTGCCCGCAAATACGATTCCGCCTCTGAACGCCTTGAGCGGATTTATGAGGAAGAACGCGCCGAGATCGCTACCGTCATGGCGCCTTACACGTGGTATCCGCAGCGTATGGGACGCGTGGATATGCTGATTGACCGGGCGAAGGCACTTGGCAAGTTTGACGATCCGGCGACCCGCCAGGAAATCGCCAAAGTGCTTACATTGGCGAAATCGGCTGAATGGACAGCGCGGCGTGCGCGGGCTGCATCTGCTGCCGGGAAACCGCAGGGACCGGAAGGTTCTATCGGTAAGCTTGCAGCTTCTATCGTCGCCCGCGCTGCCAATCTGGCCCACACCACGATTGCAGGGCCCGATGCGATGTTGACTGGGGATGATGATGGAACAGAGGGTGTTGTCGCCGAAATCCTTGTTTCAACGCCGGCTATTTCCATTGCTGGCGGTACGGATGAAATTCAACGCAACATCATCTCCGAGCGCATCCTGAAGATGCCGAAGGAAATGCGCACGGATACAGACAGGCCATTCCGGGACGTACCGCGTAATCAGGTTTGATAGCTTTTAAATCCGCAGGCCTCCCCCCTCACCCTGATCCCTCTCCCCCCGTTGGGGGGCGAGGGGACCCTCACGAAGTCCGCGTTGTTTCCTTTTAGAACCCTCGCCCCCCACAGGGGGGAGAGGGCAGGGTGAGAGGGGAAGCTTGCGGCTAAAAATCCACTCTCGCTTCGGTTACCAATGCCAAGTCGTCACAAACACAGAAGGCTTTAGTCGCAGATGCTTGAACAAGCGGGCTTAAAGGCCCTTCGCCTGCTGGACCCAGAACGCGCCCACGGGCTCGCCCTGAAAGCACTCGCTATGGGGCTGGCAGGCAAGGATTCCGGGCCAGATTATCCCATACTGGCGACAGAGGCGTTGGGGCGCAAACTCCGCTCGCCGATTGGGATAGCACCCGGGTTTGATAAGCATTGTGAGGCTGTCGCGCAGACCTGGGCGCTTGGGCCTGGATTCACAGAAATTGGTGGCGTGGCGCCCAAGCCCCAGCCTGGAAATCCAAAGCCCCGCCTATTCCGGCTGACAGCGGACCAAGGTGTCATCAATCGCTTTGGGTTCAACAGCCAAGGCCATGCCGTCGTTGCTGAACGGCTCCGCCAGTATCGTCATAAGGGCGGTGACGGGGTGATTGGCGTCAATCTTGCGATCAACAAAGAAACATCTGATCCGGCAGAAGACTATGCGCTTGGCATTGCTGTTTTCGGCCATTTCGCGGATTTTCTAACGGTCAATGTATCCTCACCCAACACCAAGGGTCTGCGTGATCTGCAAGGGGAAGAAGCGTTAGCGAACCTGCTTGCCCGCGCCGTTGCCGCCCGGGATGCCATCGCTGCCGCGCCTGAAGTGACACGCCCACCTGCGCTCCTGGTCAAGGTCGCACCTGATCTGGATGAGGCCGGAATTGCTGCCATTACAGATGTCGCACTTTCCTTTAAGGACAAGGGCCTGGCGGGCTTGGTCATCTCCAACACGACCATCGCCCGTCCGCCCGGCCTGAAAAGCGCAGAAGCAGCAGAGGCAGGCGGCCTTTCCGGCCAGCCATTGTTTGAGCCTTCGACGGCAGTGCTGAAAGCGTTCGCCATCAGGATGCAGGGTCGGATGCTTCTGGTCGGTGCTGGTGGCGTAGCGAACGGTGCCCAGGCCTATGCCAAGATTAAAGCGGGGGCCACGCTGGTGCAGCTATATTCCGCACTCGTCTTTGGTGGCCCGTCGCTCATCCGCCAGATCACGGACGAACTGGCTGCCCTAGCAGTGAAAGATGGCCTTGCCTCAATCAGCGAAGCCATCGGTCAAGACTTGTAGCAGGCTGGTGCGGCGCATACTCTCTGCGCCAACCGAATCTGTTCCCATTTGAAGGAGTTGCCCGATGGCTGGAAAAATTGATGCGCGCCTGGCTGAACTAGGCGTCACGCTGCCGGATGCACCGGCACCCGCTGCTAACTACGTACCTTACGTCGTCTCCGGAAATATGGTGTTCATCTCCGGCCAGGTCTCCCGCGCGGGCGGTGAGGAATATGTTGGAAAAGTTGGCCAGGATATCAGCCAGCAAGAGGGCGAAAAGGCAGCTCGCACCTGTGCGCTGGCGCTTTTGGCACAGCTTAAATCCGCGTGTGATGGGGATCTGGACCGGGTCGTGCGCTGCGTGAAGCTTGGCGGGTTCGTGAACTGCAACCCGGACTTCACGGCGCAGCCTGCTGTCATCAACGGGGCCTCCAACCTGATGGTTGATGTGTTGGGTGATGCTGGTCGCCATGCCCGTTTCGCTGTCGGTGCACCTGCGTTGCCGATGAACGTGGCGGTCGAAATCGATGCGGTTTTCGAGATTAAGTAACAACGCCAATGGATGAATCTGGCCCCATAATTGAAGTCCGCATCCAGGAGCGGATTGCGGACATTCCCAAGGCGGATTGGGACGCGTGCGCGGGGCAGGATAATCCTTTCACCTCATATGACTTTCTGAGCGCGCTTGAAGAAAGCGGCTCCGTTGATGTGGCAGAAGGCTGGCTGCCGCGCCATGTGGTTGCCCATGCGCCAGATGGCGTTTTGGCGGCTGTGGCACCGCTCTACCTCAAAGGCCATTCCCAGGGCGAATATGTGTTCGATCATGGCTGGGCACAGGCCTGGGAACGGGCCGGGGGCGACTATTACCCGAAGCTTGTGTGCGCTACGCCCTTCACCCCCGCGACCGGGCGGCGCTTGCTTGTCCGCCCAGAAGTCGACCAGGAGCAGTATGAGGCGGCTCTCATCTCCGCCATGCTGCAATTGGTAGACAATTCAGGGGTATCCTCCCTCCACATTAACTTCCTGACCAAGGGTGAGTGGGACCGGACGGCGGAATACGGGCTGATCCAACGCACGGGCCAGCAATATCACTGGGAAAACAAAGGCTATCAGGCTTTTGATGATTTCCTGGCCCAGCTTTCCAGCCGCAAGCGCAAGAACATCCGCAAAGAACGCGAGGCCGTCGCGGCCCAAGGCGTCAAGATGCATATCCTCACAGGTGATGATCTGAAGGAGGAGCACTGGGACGCGTTCTATGCGTTTTATCGCAGCACCACGGATAAGAAGTGGGGCATGGACTACCTGAAACGCCCATTCTTCTCCCTGCTGGGGGAGCGCATGGCCGACCAGGTGGCCCTGGTGATGGCGGAATATGACGACCAATGGGTCGCGGGCGCGCTCAATCTCATCGGTGCGGATACGCTCTATGGCCGCAACTGGGGCTGCCTCGCGCATTTCAAAAACCTGCATTTTGAGGCCTGCTACTACCAGGCGATAGATTTCGCGATTGCTCGCGGGTTGAAGCGGGTCGAGGCTGGTGCCCAGGGCCAGCACAAAATACAACGTGGTTATCTGCCGGTTGAGACCTATAGCGCCCACTTCATCGCAGACCCGAACTTCCGCGCCGCCGTGGCGGACTTCGTTCGCCGGGAACGCCGGGCTGTAGGCGAAGAAATCGAATTCCTGGCGGATTTCTCGCCCTTCCGGAAATCGGAGTAGATCCCAATGGCGTTGGCTGAGATCCTTGCAGACCAGCTGACGCCGCTCAGCATTGTCGGCCATCTCTCATTCGGCCTGACGGCAGCGTCGCTCGCCATGCGGGATATGCTGCTGCTGCGGGTGCTGGGGCTGGTGAGCGGCCTGTTCGGTGTCGTTTATAACTACTTGGTACCCGGCGGTCCGCTCTGGCTCGTCATCTTCTGGCTTGGCGTTTTCATGGCGATTCATGCCTTCCGTGTAATTGAGATCATCCGGGAGCGCCGGGGCATTCAGTTCACGGATGAAGAACGCGAATTGCATGCAACAGTGTTCCGCGGGTTTGACGCCGTGGAATTCATGCGACTGCTGAATGTAGGAGAACGCGCCACATTCGCGCCGGGCGATCTGTTGCTAGATGCGGGCGTTCATGCCGACCGGCTCTATATTATTCTAGATGGTGCCGTTGAGATCACACGGGACGGGGTGTCTGTCGCGCGCCTGAAGCCGGGCGCAGCTGTGGGCGAAATTAGTTTTCTGCAGGATGCTTTGACGACGGCAAGCGCTGTTGCGGCGGAACCGACACGCTGCTTAGCATTCCCCACAAAGGCTCTCAGGGCGCTGCTGGCAAGGCATCCTTCCATGCGATTATCCATGACAGGCCTGCTCTCTGGCGACCTGGCGGCGAAGTTGGCTGGTGCGCGGTGAATGTAGGCTGCGCTATAAATCAGTGTGTTAGTTAAATTCTATTTCTGGTGAATTGGCTTAGTACACAAGATGGTTCGATGTATTAAGCCGCATTAGTACCAAAGTCATAGTTAGTTTCCCCAATACCCAGGCACTTACTTAATCCGATATCGTTCCTTTGGTTTTGAAGAGCAAGCACGTGCGCTTACCAATGCGTGTCCTTAGTTGGGAATACGCTTTGCGGAGGGCGGCTACAGCCGAAGTTGGCAGTGGTATTGGGCTTATCGCAAGCATGCGTCTTCGAACGGCTGAGGCCCAGTTCCGTCTGGGTTTTGACAGCCAGCCGTTAACAGTTAGCGCAAACTGCGCTGATGTAATTTGGGGAGCGTCCGATGGTTCTTGGCTTAGTTTTCTTCTTATCGATGGCAGCACTTATTCTTATCCGGCAGATACCAGTGATAGGCGAGCATGCGACGCTACTGGTCGAGCTTGCACCAGTCTTCGCAGTGATGCTGACGGTCGGATCTATGATCGCATGGCGCTGCAAGGAGCCGATGGAATAAGCAATCATGTGCTCTAGGGTCAGAACCCCTTAGAAAGGATTCCCATTTTTGCTTCTTCGTGATTCTCTGTGTTGAGCAGAGAGGAAGCAATGACGTCTTTGTTTAGTCCCGGAGTTTGATGGTGCAATCTTTTCACCCATTTGGAAGGAAGCATTATGGGACAGGTACTTCACGGGAGCGCCCGCACGACAGCGGCGATCCGTCGAGCAATACAAGATAGCCCGCATTTCCCAGATGATCGGTAATTTTCACCCCACCTCACCATGAATTAGATATAATATTCAGTCTGTTGGAATGGTTCGAGGGCAACTTCAATGCGGACCCCAGAGGGTGAAGCCAATCTGTCGCCTCTGCGCGT
>CALLKY010000028.1 GCA_938083135.1 uncultured Alphaproteobacteria bacterium
CGGCTGAGCGCGCCGTCGAACCTGCAACGAAATACTTGATCAGCTCAATCTGAATACTTCGCGGAAGCCTACTCCGCCGACGCATGCTAACCATATGACCTGCATAGCCTTTCTCAGCTATCTAGGCCAGCCCCTTATTTATTGCCTTGGAAGACAAGCTGGCCCAATCGGCTCGAAGCTCTTGTAAGTCAGGATGAATTCTTGGTGGCCGAGTGCTTCTGACCGGGTTGATGCGCCTCCCGCAGTCGCAAAAATTGCGTCCAGAATTTCGCCGCCAACCTCATCCAAATCCGCCTCGCCTTTCAGGATGCGACCGGCATTGATATCCATATCGTCTGCCATGCGGGCGTAAGTTTCAGGATTGGCGCAGATCTTGATAACCGGCGCGCAGGCTGAGCCGACGACGGAGCCACGCCCTGTAACGAACAGCACCATGTGCGCACCGCATGCGATCAGTTCCGCAATTTCTGCATTGTCGTTGATATTTGGGAAGCCGAACCGCACTTCGCCATCCGGCACGACATCCAGCAGATACAGCCCACCGGTTGGTGGAATATCACCGGGCTTCAGCAGGCCAACGATCTCTGAGCGGCCACTTTTGGCGTAGGCGCCCATGCTCTTTTCTTCAATCGTCGTCAGCCCACCATCGGCATTCCCAGCAGCAAAACTGGCATGGCCCAGGGTTTCATAGTAGCGCGCGGCTTTATGGACAGCACCTTCAACCTCGCGGCCAAGCTCTGGCGTAGCGGCCCGGGCGGCCATGTGGCGTTCACAGCCGATCAACTCGCCCGTTTCCTCAAAAATACAGGCTGCTCCCGCCTCAATCAGGCGATCAAACGCGCGGCCTGCCGCCGGGTTTCCGGTGATACCGCTGGTTCCGTCTGAGCCGCCACAAATGGTGCCAACAATCAAATCCGCTGGCGTCATCTCTACCCGCGGGCCTTCTGCAATTTCGGTTCGTATCCGCTCAACATAGACCCGGCCTGCCTCAACAGCCGCGCGCGTGCCGCCGGCGTCCTGAATGGTGAGCACTTCGACGGGCCGTCCTGACCCCTCAACCGCACCCGCCAACCGTCGCTTGTCAAAACCTTCACATCCAAGCGAAACAAGCAATACTGCGCCGACATTTGGGTGCGTTAGCAACCGCTCAAGCATGCGATGGCCATAGGCGCTTGGATAGCATCCGGGGAAACCCATAGCCTGCACATCGCCTGTCCCGCCCGAAAGCGGGTCTCGCCAGGGTGCCGCCACCGCTTCTGCCACATGCCGGGCGCATTCAACCAAATAGACAACGGCGACGAGGTTCCGGACGCCCTTGCGTCCGTCCTGCCGCGCCCATCCCTGCCAGGCTCGGTTCATGAGGATGCTCCTGTGAAGGCTGCCTGATTGTCGTGAGTATATGTGGGGATGTAGTCGCTTTTCATATTGTGCACATGAACATGCCCCCCTGCCGTGACAGCTTCCGTCATGCTGCCAATCGGCGCGCCGTATTTCAGAACAGTCTCCCCCACCGCAATCGCACGTCGCGCCAATTTGTGGCCAACACCGATACGGCGATGCAGCGTGATGGGCTGGCCTTCAATGTTCACGACCTCGTCCGCCCGCAGCGTCGCCGCGACGACCAGTACGTTGTCGGTTTCATCCAGCAGGATCAATCTTTTGTCAGTATGAACAGACATAGCGCTCTTCCCATTCCCCTGATCCTTCATGCTAGCATTCTGATCGCACATCGGCGATCCGCCGGAATACAGCTAAGGACATCTCTATGAGCGACTATAATGTTGGCGATCTTGTCGCCGAATTTTTGCAGGCGGCAGGCGTCGATACGGTGTTTGGCGTCGTATCCGTGCATAATATTCCGATGATGGATGGGCTTGGCCGCAGGAACGCTATCCGCGTCGTTGGCTCTCGTGGTGAGATGGGCGCCGGCCATATGGCGGATGCTTACGCCCGCGCCCGCAAGAGCCTTGGCTGCTTCATCACCTCGACAGGCCCGGGGGCTGCCAACGCGCCTGGCGCATTAGTCGAGGCACGATTCGCGGCCTCCCCCGTGCTGCACCTGACCGGCCAAACAGCCACTGCCAACATCGATAAAGAACAGGGCGCGGTCCATGACGTGATGGACCAGCTGGGCATGCTGAGAAGTACCAGCAAAACCGCATATCGCATCCGCGCACCAGAAATGGCGCTTGGCGTGCTGATGAAAGCTGCCAGGGAAGCACTGACCCCGCCCATGGGCCCTGTCTCCATCGAGATACCGATTGATGTGCAACGCGCGACAATCGAGCGCCCGGCTATGCTGGACAATCTGGTTATCGCTCCGCCGGCAGGTGATGCTGGCAATGCAAGCAGCCTGGATGCGCTGGCTGATATGGCGGCGGGTGCGCAGCGTCCGATGATTTGGTGCGGGGCTGGTGCGCGGTATGCGGGTACAGCAGTCCAACGGCTCGTCGATATGGGGTTCGGCGTTGTGACATCTGTGAATGGCCGCGCGGTTATTCCAGAAACGCACCCGATGACGCTTGGCGCATTCCAAGCGACGCCGGAAGTAGAGAAGTTTTACGAGACGGTAGACTTCATGCTGATTGCGGGCGGGCGTGTGCGCGGCCATGAAACAAAAGACCTTGGCTTGAAACTACCCGCTCGACGCGCGCAGATCGACGTTGATCCAAGTGCCTGTGGGCGGACATATGCAGTTGAGCATTTCCACGTTGGGGATGCCGAAGCGGCACTGAACGCACTCGCTGACAGGCTTGAAGGCCGGATTCAAGTGGCCGATGACTGGGCGCGTGATCTAGCGGCATGTCGCGAGGAAACGGAAACCAATTACCGTAAGCATCTGGGCCCTTACCTGAATTTCCCCGAGATATTCCGCGAAGCCATGCCAGATGATTGCTACTGGGTGCGCGATGTCACCATGAGCAATACGACCTGGGGCAATCGGTTGCTAAAGTTGGATAAGCCTGAACAGAACATCTACCCCGTCGGCGCCGCCATCGGCCCCGGCTTCCAGTTCGGAATCGGCGCGGCATTTGGCGCTGGCGGTGCGAAGACTGTCGCGATCACCGGCGATGGCGGGTTCTACCTGAACATGACGGAGCTTTGGACCGCGACCCAGGAAAAGCCAGACGTTGCAATCGTGATCTTTAATGACGCTGGCTATGGCGTCATCAAAGACATCCAGGACACGCTTTATGGTGGCCGCCACTACTTTGCGGACCCGATTGGGCCTGACCTGAAGGGCTTGGCCGCCCTTGCCGACCTACCCTACTTCCGGGTCGAGTCTGAGGCTGAAATGGGCCCGCAACTCAAAGCGGCCATTGACCATGACGGCCCAACGCTGCTGGAAGTGGATATGACGAAGATCGGTAAAATCCCACGCTACTTCCAGCCCCCACCCTACGCCGCAAAGGGCTAAAGAAAAGGCCTCGGAACAGCATCGGCGCGCCTGTCGCCTCAATACGGCAGGCCGCTGGATGCTGTGCTGGGTAGCAGCTTACTGGTCGCTATTCGCTCGCGCTTCCGCCTTCCGGCGCTGCGCTGCTTTAGCCAGCAGGTTCAGCCCCTCAACGATGATCGAGAAGGCGATGGCGAAGTAGAGATATTCCCTCGGGATATGGAAATGCAGACCATCCGCGACGAGCGACATACCAATCAAAAGCAGGAACGACAGCGCCAGCATTTTCGTTGTCGGGTGCTTATGAATGAAAGCACTGACCGGGCTGGCTGCGAAAAGCATAACCAGAATGGCGAACACGACAGCGGCGATCATCACTTCAATCTGATCCGTCATGCCAACGGCTGTGATGATCGAGTCGAGAGAAAACACTAAATCCAACACCATGATTTGCCCAACGGCCATCAGGAATGTCGCTGATGCTTTCTTAGGCCCCCCATGGTCTCCATCGCCTTCAACAGTGTGGTGAATTTCAAGCGTGCCCTTAACCAGAAGGAAAATACCGCCACCAAGCAGGATAATATCCCGCCAAGATGCCTCAAACCCAGCTAGAGTGAACACAGGTGCCGTTAGACCAACAATCCAGGTGATGCCAAGCAGCATCAGCACCCGCATGCCGAGCGCCGCCATCAATCCGATCTGGCGCGCGCGGGCCTGCTGCTCCTTCGGCAATTTGTCCGCTACGATGGATATGAACACAAGATTATCAATGCCGAGGACGACTTCCAACGCAGCAAGCGTCGCAAAGCTCAGCCAAACATCGGGGTTGGAAAGAAGTTCGAGCATGATTCAAGAGCCCTTCGGCGGCACTAAGGTAGTCTGGAAAAGCTATTCAGGCGGCGAGAGTTCCCGCTCAGCCGCCTTTTATTGACGCGACCCGCGTTTTGACCTCGTCCGCAGTCAGGTGGCCACGCTCAACCAACGTCTTGTGGAGACCAAGCAGCCAGCGCCCGTAATAGGGGCTGTTGTCATAGACATTCTGCGGCAGCTCTTCCTGCGTCCGGCGAGATACGTCTGACGACATGGCTGGATCAATCTCACCCATCAGAATCCGCATGGCATCTACACGCTTATCGAAATCCGTCGGTGTGTATTCGCTTTGATCGATGGCGCCTGCGGGCTGTCCGCCGTAGTCAGATGGCAGTCGGGGCATTCGGGAACTCCAATTCTGTGTGCTGAGACATCATACCGACGCACTCCGCCTTGTGAAACAATTGCTTTCGAACGCTGTGAGAGGCGCATATGGTCTGCCCGAGCTGGATCACACCGTGTGGAGCACCCGCCCTTGCCCGAAAATATCCGTGACGCTGCCCTAGCCTATCATCGTCGTGAGCCTGCCGGGAAATTGGCCATTCAAGCAACCAAGCCGCTTGGCACCCAGCGTGACTTGGCCTTGGCCTATTCACCAGGCGTTGCCGCTGCCTGTGAAGCCATCGTCGACGACCCGGCGGAAGCAGCTGCCCTAACAGCGCGCGGTAACTTGGTCGGCGTCATTACCAATGGCACAGCCGTGTTGGGCCTTGGCGCGATCGGGCCACTGGCCTCCAAGCCTGTGATGGAAGGTAAGGCAGTTCTATTCAAGAAGTTTGCCGGGATTGATGTGTTCGATATTGAGGTCGATGCGCTGGATCCAGAACGATTCTGTGATGTCGTGGCCGCCCTTGAACCAACGTTTGGCGGCATAAACCTTGAAGACATCAAAGCCCCAGAATGCTTTGTAATTGAAAAAGAATTACGAAACCGCATGAACATTCCAGTGTTCCATGATGATCAACACGGCACAGCTATCATCGTCGCGGCGGCAGTTTTGAACGCCATGCGCCTCGTCAATAAAGACCCTACGAATGTGAAACTCGTAGCGTCTGGCGCTGGGGCGGCATCCATCGCCTGTCTGAATCTGCTCTGCGCGCTAGGTCTGCGCCGCGAGAATATTTGGGTGACGGACATCGCGGGCGTGGTGTTTGAAGGCCGCCAGCAGGAAATGGATGAATGGAAGGCCGCGTATGCCCAGCCAACCGATAAGCGCACGCTTGCAGAGGTTATTCCGGGTGCGGATATTTTCATGGGGCTTTCCGCAGCCGGCGTTTTAAAGCCGGATATGGTGCGCGACATGGCACCGGACCCACTCATCCTAGCGCTTGCCAACCCGAAACCTGAGATCGATCCGGACGAGGCACGCGCTGCCAGACCAGACGCGATTATCGCCACGGGCCGGTCTGACTATCCAAACCAGGTCAATAACGTCCTCTGCTTCCCATTCATTTTCCGGGGTGCGCTGGATGTGCGCGCAACAGAAATCAATGAAAGCATGAAGCTTGCTGCCGTAGAAGCTATTGCTGGCCTTGCGAAGCAGGAGCAATCTGAAGACGCCCAGCGGGCCTATGGCGGGGAAGCGCTGTCGTTCGGCCAAAATTACATCATCCCGCGACCGTTCGACCCCAGGCTAATCCTGGAGATCGCGCCAGCGGTCGCAAAGGCAGCCGTTGAAAGCGGCGTCGCCACACGGCCAATCACAGACTTCAAAGCCTACCGCCAGCGGCTCGATACGTTCGTATTCCGCTCAGGCTTGATGATGAAGCCGGTATTTGAGCGCGCACGCGAAGACGTAAAGCGCGTGATCTTTGCAGACGGCGAAGACGAGCGCGTGCTCCGCGCCGCACAGGCCGCAATTGATGAAGGCATTGCCCGGCCGATCCTGATTGGTCGTCCGCCTGTGGTTGAAGTGCGGATTGAACGGCTCGGCCTCCGGCTGGCCAAGGATGTCGATTATGACATCATCAACCCCGAACAAGATGACCGATATCGAGAATATTGGGAAAGATATCATAGCCTTATGGGAAGGCGCGGTGTCACACCAGACGCTGCACGAACCATTATCCGCACCAATACGACAGCGATCGCGGCCACAGCCGTCAAACGCGGCGACGCGGATGCCATGATCTGCGGACTGGCTGGCGACTACGCCGCGAACCTGCACGAGGTGGAATTCGTGATCGGCCATGCGCCGGGCGTGCGCAAACTCGCGGCGTTGAGTGGGCTAATCCTGCCAACCGGCGCTTACTTCATCTGCGATACCTATGTTCAATCTGATCCGACTGCAGATGATATCGTGCGCATGACCATGCTGGCAGCGGGCGAAATAGGCCGGTTCGGGATGACGCCTAAGGTTGCCCTGGTTTCGCACTCAAACTTCGGCGGTCGTGATTCTCCCTCAGCACTGAAAATGCGGGAGGCCTTGGCGAAGATTAAGGACCTGGAGCCTGACTTTGAAGTTGATGGCGAAATGCATGCTGACGCTGCGCTTGACGAAGTAATTCGTCGCCGGGTGTTCCCCAACTCAACGCTCACAGGCTCCGCCAACCTTTTGATTATGCCAACGCTGGACGCAGCAAATATTGCGTTCAACCTCGTCAAAGCGGCTGGCGAGGGACTGCATGTTGGCCCAATCCTGCTGGGTGCTGCTGAACCGGCCCACGTGTTGACGCCAGCAGCGACCGCCCGCACGGTGCTCAACATGACAGCAGTCGCCGCCGTTGAGGCACAAGCCCGCAGCCGCCTCATTTAATATTATTTCGTTCGGAGAGATCATTCCATGGCCAATGCCAACCTTACAGACCTTACTGCCAAGGAAGCGCGTCAGCGTATAGGCAGCAAGGAAATCTCACCCGTTGAATTGCTAGAAGCCTGCGTTGAGCGGATCGAAGCAGTTGATCCCGCGGTCAACGCGATCTGCGAGCGGGATTTTGACCGGGCGCGTGTTCAGGCTGTTGAGGCTGAACGCACTGTGTTGCGCGGCGATGATTTACCAACGCTCCATGGCCTGCCCGTCGCTGTGAAGGATCTAGACGAGACGGACGGCCTGCGCACCACCTACGGCTCGCCGCAGTTCAAAGACTTCGTGCCAGACCACGACTCGGTCATGGTTGGCCGGGTAAAGAATGCGGGCGGTATTGTATTCTGCAAAAGCAACACACCGGAATTTGGCGCTGGGGCCAATACGCGGAACCCTGTTTGGGGGGCTACGGGGAACCCGTTTAATCCAGACCTGAATGCTGGTGGTTCTTCCGGCGGTTCTGCTGCAGCATTGGCCTGCGGCATGACGCCGTTGGCGACAGGGTCTGACATGGGTGGAAGCCTGCGTATTCCGGCTGCTTATTGCGGTGTTTCAGGCTTTCGGCCAACACCTGGGCTCGTGCCGACGATGAAACGCAATCTCGGCTGGTCGCCGCTCAGCGTTTCTGGCCCCATGGGCCGAAACATCGAAGATATCTGCATGCTTCTGGCGGAACAGGCCGCCGATGATCCGCGTGATCCGCTGGCGACAGCCGTTGACCCCATGATGTTGCAATCCCAGCAGCCGGTTGATCTTGGTGGGTTACGCGTCGCGTGGACGACCGATTTTGGCTTCGCAAAGATCGATAACGCCTATGCTGAAACCTTCAAAAAGAAGGTCGCGGCCATCAAGGGCTATTTCAATGAATGCAGTGAGGCAACGCCAGATTTAGGCGATGCGGACGGCATATTCGGCGTTCTCCGCGCACTCAGCTTTGTCGCAAGCCACAAAGAAACCTATGAGCGGGACAAGAGCTTGCTGGGGCCAAACGTGCTCGCCAACTATGAGCAAGGTGCAGCCATGAGCCTGGCGGATGTCGCCAAAGCCGATGTCGAGCACACAAACCTGTATCGTCGGACGGAACATTTCTTCCAGGAGTTCGATCTGCTGATCGGTCCGACCGTGCCAATCTCACCCTTCCCCTGGTCAACTTGGTACTTGGAAGAAATGAATGGTGAGCCGCTGGAAACCTATTATTCCTGGCTGGCACCTACCTACGGCATTACCCTGACCACCTGCCCCGCTGCGACTATCCCATGCGGATTAGACGAAAAGGGCATGCCATTCGGGCTTCAAATCGTCGGCGCAGCGAAAGACGATGCCTTCGTGCTCGGTGCCGCCCACGCCCTGGAACAAGCCTTCGCGCGGACAACGGACCTTAAGCGGCCAGCGCCAGACATCGCCAAACTGGCGAGCGGTCCGACGCCGTCGCTCCGGTCCATCATCGAAGCTTAGCCAATGATGAGGCGGCTGGTTTCTTCAATGCCAAACGCCATATAGCCAGCGATCAGGCCGAAATACACAGCTGCGATGGCGGAGAGGCTTGAGACGCTGATGTCGCGACGCATGATCTTGATATCCTTGTTTCTTTGGCCCGGGAACGATTTCCCGAAGCCGATGAGTAAGAGATAGATTGCGCCGCCTCACATTAGAATAGACGTTTTTGACTACATTCTTTGCGTAAAACGCATAGCTGAAGGAAAAGCCAATGGCCCGCATCCCGTATCCTGACCTGGACGCCCTGGACCCTGAAGTTGGCGCATTCATGCGTCGGATTGATCCGATGGTGAATGTCTTCCACATGATGGCGCACGCTGAGACCGCAGTGCGCCCATTCATGCGGCTTGGAAACGCCCTTCTGTTCAAAGGCGTACTTGACCCCGTTCTGCGGGAGATCGTGATCCTGCGGGTTGGGCATGTCACCGGATCAACCTACGAAGTGCATCAGCACAAGATCGTCGGGCGCGATTGCGGCATGACAGAAGCACAAATCGAAGCCGTGCCCGAGGGTGCAGCCTCTGATGTGTTCACAGACCGCGAGAAGCTCGCCATTCGGGTGACAGATGAAGTGCTCGCCAATGTCCGTGTGAAGGATGAAACCTTTGCTGCTATGGAAGCCGCATTCAGTCATCGCGAAAAGACGGAATTGCTGATGGTGATCGGATTCTACAACATGATCGCGGGCTTCTTAGAGAACATGCAGGTTGATATTGAACCTGAAGGCCTGATTGATAACCCGCTGAAACAGGCGAAGAAATCTTAGATCAGACCTTAGCTTCGCGTGGCTCAGGGAGCGATGGCAGGGATCACTGAGATGCAGAAGCTGAAATTTGTTCCGCCACGACTCATACCTTTTTCTGCAACTGCCGATCATTTCCTCCAAAATCGGTTCCATAAAGCCTGCGCTGGATTGATTGCGTCAGAGCGACATTTGAACTGGATGTTGGCCAGAGCAATGCGAACGGCTGAGCCCGAATTTCGCGTACCTTTGGCCTATGCCCTATCAGCGCTCGGGCCAAAGTTGGACTTCACCGTTCAAGCAAGCGCGATCAACAAAATTATTCGGGGATGGGTGCAAGGCACCGGCAAAATTGTGCGTGTGGATAATTGGTTCCTCGGCGCCCATGATTGGAGCAAGGTTCTTATCAACGTGGAAGATGATTCAATCGTCCAAGAAGCACGAATGCTGATTGACGCAAACTTTCGATTTGCCGAGATTGAAAGCTACGCAAATTACAGACAAAGGCTAGAGAGTGGAGACCCGACTTGGCGCAATACGGGGCGTTTAGATAGCATCGAAAAGATTGAAAATTACTTCAATCGCTTCAAAATCTTATACAACTCAATTGAAAAACACGGCTTGCTCGATCCAAAGGATTTTTCCAACCAAGTTCATGCACATGCGGAAAGCCCTCCCCAACGCAGAATTGGGATCGCGATTGACGCTGACGGCACACAATACCGTCTACCTGGCGGCCAGCATCGATTTGCAATCGGACTTTTATTGGAGTGTCAAATCCCGGTTCAGCTTCGGCTGATCCATATTAACCCGCATTTCCCAGATGATCGGTAATTTTCACCCCACCTCACCATGAATTAGAGCGGATTGAGCGGCAATTGAATCATTAGGGATTCCGTTTGGCGTTATTTTGTGATTCATCATGAGGGCTGGTGAAGGAGGCCAGCCTGCATGGCCAAAGCCCTCTCTGTCGATCTTCGCCGTCGCGTCGTAGAT
>CALLKY010000029.1 GCA_938083135.1 uncultured Alphaproteobacteria bacterium
GTCCACCGTCAGAACTAATCGAACTTCCCTGAAACGCCAGCTTGATCGTTCGGTCAAACTGAAGCCGCAAAGGCCCCGTTTCCGCTTCACCCGTCGCGTCCGTTGCCAAACTTCCACCCTGCAAAATCTAACTCATTAATATGGAAAGATTATCACGCCTCGCGGCACCGCCAAGCTAAATCTCATATGGGAAATGTGGGATAAAGCTTGTGACTGCGCCCATCAGCAGCAACACAATCGGTGCATCGCCTGCAAGGTTCACCAGGATGTTGGTGATGGAGCCCGTCATACCCGTTGCTTGCAAGGCACCAACGACAAGCCCGACAGCCGCGAGCAACCCGCCAAGCTCCGCCAGTAGCCCGCCGGTTGAATAGAGGTAGGTCTTGAACGATTCCCAATTCAAACGATGGTTTTTATTGAATTGGTTGACGACCAAAAGCACGACAGTCGCATAGAACGGCGCTTGCGCTTCCCGCCACCAAACCACAAGCAAGAATACCAGCAGTGCGAATGCAAAAATATAGTACCAGCCATCTTTGATGACGGACCAAAGTGTTGGCAGTTCAGATTTATCCAGGCCCTTAAGGTCATGTTGGGCCGCATAGGCATCAATCTGCATGAACAAGCCAAGATAATAGAGCATTGACGGCACGACAGCGGCCAGTGCCACATCGACATAAGAGACCTGCAGAAAGTCCGCCATAACGAATGCGGTAGCACCCATGATTGGCGGCATCATCGTACCGCCGGTGGATGCGCAGGCTTCAATGGCACCCGCCGTTTTCGCGCGAATGCCGATGCGTTTCATGGCGGGAATGGTGAGGGCACCCGTCGTTAAAACATTGGTGATCGGGCCACCGGACATGGACCCAAACAAGCCAGATGAGAAGATCGCCACTTTGGCCGGACCGCCACGGACATGGCCCAATAAGGCGAATGCCAAGTTGATGAAGAACTGCCCGCCGCCGGTGTACACAAGCGCATTGCCAAACAGCAGGAAGCCAAACACCAGCAACGCAAAGGCCTGCATCGGAATGCCAAGCACGCTCTCTTCGGAATAAATATGATATGAGGCCGTTTCAAACAGCGTTGATTGAACGCCTGAAATCGCTTGCGGCACCATGCCCGCATATGTCGGAAACAGCGAGAAGATTAGGCAGACGAAGAATACTGGCCACCCACCGCCACGGCGTCCGGCTTCCAGGATCATCGCCCAAAAAACCAATGCCACATAGCCCGCATGGCGCGGCGCATTGAAATCATATTCCCACGCTTCTTCAGCGACCAGACGACCGAAATACGTGAAATATAACGTCAGCCCTAAAGCTGTAAAAAACAGGATGATGTCGTAAAAAGGCACCCATTCCCTCGGGGCCTTCTTGTGTGCGGGCATTAAGATAAAGATCATCGACAGCATCGCGCCGAGAACCAGGTACATATATTGCTGCGTCACCAGAACATTGCCAGTGACGGCTTGGAAGAATTTCAGCCGGAAGATTTCATTGACCGCGAGCGCCAAGGCAATGCAGGTCATAATAAATACGACGAACGTCCAAAACTTTCCGGGTTTGCGATAACGCGCGAGTTCCGCGTCCTCCACCTCAGTTGCTTCATATGATGCGGTTTGGGGGGAATCCGTCATGGGATCAACGCTCTCAGATAAACAAAGATATCAGCGAAGAAGGAGCCGCCGGAAACGCAGAAGCGCTCCCGGCGGCATTGGTCTTAGCGGCTTACCAGGTCTCGAAGACCGGGTTGAAACCGGCGGCCAGAAGCGCTTTCGCCCGCGCTTCCTGCCATGCCGTCACGAAGTTGGACGGATCGGAGTCTTTATGTGCTGTCCAAGCTTGGCTCAGCACGGCTTGGCGTTGCAGCTGGCGATCTGTGTTCGCCTGGGCTTCCGCAGTCCAAGCGCCCTTTTCTTTCAGGAACCGGATCGTGCCAGCGTGGCTCGGCAGGTAGAAATCATAAAGCTGCTGACCAAGCGCCCAGCCATACGCACCAGGAGCACCTTTTTCGTAGTCGCTGAAGTTATCGACCATGGCTTTGGTCATGCCATAGGCGGTGTCATCAGACAGCGTCGACATGCCGATCAGAATTGGATAGACGCTGGCGATGCCTTCTTGACCGCCTTCAGCATTGCCGGGACCGTCAGTGCATTGGCCTTGCACATACCAAGGCACGAGCTTCTGGACATTGGCCCAACCGTCTTTGTCGTTATGCGGCATTGGCGGATGCGTCACGCCGCGTGGGCTTGCATCCATTTTCAGCATGAACGTGGAGCCGGTGGATGTGATCGCCGCATCAATATTGCCATCGATAATGCCATTGATCGATGCGCCCCAGCCGCCAACTTCCACCTTCTGCACGTCATTCAGCGTCAGATTTGCGAAGCCCAGCAGCGCTTCAGTCGCCTTCTGCAGGGCAGGGGAGCCACGGACCCAAGCAACGCGCTTGCCTTTGAGGTCACCCATGGTCTTGACGCCAATGTCATTGGCGACAGCGAAGTTGGTGCAGGCGTTGGAACGGTTCAGCAGCAGCAGGCGAACCGGCATGGGCCCCATTTTTCAGTGCCGAATGTATAAACGGCCTCCTGGGCGTAAACGCTGTCAGACCCTGTCGCCGTGAACTGCGCTTTGCCAGCTTTCACTGGGGAAAGGCGTGCAACATCGTTCTTGCCAGGCAGCACCCGGAGATCAACATTGACTTTGTTCTTCAGCATGGCACCGATGGCGACCATTTGGCTGTAGCCGGATGTGCCTGTGTTATAGGCCGTTGTTACCAGTGTTGGTGGCAGACCTTCAGCGTGCGCTGCAAAGCCGCCGAATGCGACGCCGGCGATCGCAGCCGAGCGTAAGAGATGTTTGAGCATAGGCTTTCCTCCTGATTTGGCTGGCTATTTGTTCTTTAGCGCCAGCTTCTGGAGGAAAGCTTGTCATATGCGGCGCAGTGCCGCAATTCCCTTATTCAGACGTGAGTGGTTCCAGTGCAGCAATAATGGCCCGGCGCTGAATGCCGCTAGGAAGGGGCATGGGGGCCCGCGGCTGGCCAGCATTGATCCCTTGATGACGCTGGGCAAACTTCACGCACGCTGGAAGGTTATCGTGCGCCATGGCATTCCAGAGCGCTAACAGCTTTCCATGCAAGGCCTTCGCGCCATCGTGATCACCAGCTTGGACGGCGTTCCAAAGTGCGACGGATGCATGGGGTGCCGCTGTCAAAATCGCCGCGATCGAACCATGCGCACCCAGCATGTATGAAGGGTACATAAGAGCATCAACCGCGCTGAAGATCATACGATCTGCTGGGGCTTGTTCCATCAAATCCGCAAATAGCTTTAAGTCACCGGCAGATTGTTTTACGCCGACGACGCCTGGAACTTCATCAAAGATCCGGCACAGCAGTTCTGGAGAAAGGTAGGTCCAGGGCACTACGTTATAGATAATGACCGGCATTTCCGTTGCTTCAGTAATTGCACGAAAATGCTCGACCATGGCGGAATCATCTGGGCGAAACAGATAGTGGGGTGGCGTGACCTGCAGCGCCGCTGCACCACGCGTAGCAGCCGATTCACCACGAATAATCGCTTCACGCGTGGAGTTGACAATGATGCCTGCAATAAGCGGCGCGCGTCCGGCTAACGCATCACTGGCGGCACTGATTATCCGGTCAAACTCTGCTTTAGTTAGCGTATGACCTTCGCCTGTGCTGCCGCCGACAGCGATGCCGGAGGCCCCCGCATCCAGCAACCAATCGATCTGTTTCCGCATGGCACCAAAGGCGATGGAGCCATCAGCGCGAAACGGTGTTGTGGTTGGTGGGATTACACCGGTTAGATTGGCGAGAGCAGACATTTCGCGGATTTCCACTAATTTGGGTGATCTGATTTCTGGCATAGATTATTGAGCCGAGGCTCAACCAATCAAGTGACGCCCGTAATGAGATATCTCGTTAAAGCGCCTAATAAGTATCGAACGCTTTTTGCAGAGCCTCCAGTGTGCAATCGGCTTCAGCCAGTGCCAGCATCAACAAAATACGCGCTTTCTGGACGGGTAGATTGTCTGCAACAATCACGCCGGCAGGCCGGTAATCAGATATCTCGACAACCCGGCCTGACAGCGCCCGTGTTCCTTGCACGACAGCGACTCCGGCAGCAATTGCATCTTCCATCGCAGCCCGTTCGCCGGGAGTGGTCAGGCCGGGGGCGAACCCGCCCACGACGATGCCCGCAGGTTTCGATGCCAATAGACCTCTGATTTGCCCGCCATCTGATCCTGCATAACTTATTGCAATATCAACGCGCGGCAGTGGCTTTGACGCGTCAAATTGCGTGTTGGGCGCGTGGGCACGCACGGGGCGGCGATAAATAGCGATACGGTCATTATCCGCATGGCCAAGCAGGCCGAAATCAGGCGAACGGAATGTCTGTAAGCGGAGCGTGGATGTTTTGGTGACATCACGGGCTGCATGAATTTCATCGTTCAGGCAAACCAGCACGCCCATGCCGCGTGCTTCAGGTGCTGCCGCAACTCTGGCACCGTTCACAATATTTAGGAATGCATCTGTTGAAATGCCAGTAGGCGGCCGTTGCGCGCCAACAACGACAACGGTCTTATCGGTCTTGAGGGTGAGGTTCAGGAAGTAGGCTGTTTCCTCCAGAGTGGCGGTGCCATGGGTGACAACGACGCCCTCTAGGCTTGGGTCATCGCCCAGAGTTTTCTCGATATGCGCCGTGAGATCAGGCCAATCTGCCGGGCCGATGGCTGTGGAATGCACTTGCCGGAATGGTGCCAAAACGGGCTCGACGACCCGGTCGAGTTCAGGCACCTGTGCCAATAATTCGTCCAGCGCATATACTTTGCCTGTGCGGACATAGGCCGTGAGATCAAGGCTATCAACGCCGACAGAGGCGATAGTGCCACCAGTTCCAACGATTGCGACGCGGGGCAGGGCCATTTGAAAGTCCTTTTGAGAGTGCATAATCACGGCTAGGGTCTGGCCCCTAGGCTATTCAACAGAGCAGATGGGCGCCAGGGAGTGGAATTGTTATGGGTCAAATTGACTTGCCGGACAGCTATTATGGAGACATGGCTTGGCGCGCGGCTGATTTGGCGCCGGACGCCGGTGTCATCAAGCTGAACCCTGATGCTTTGGCGGAATTGGATGCTGCCGCTACAATTCTCAAGGCCAATCAGCTGCCGGTTGAAAGCCTGGATGTGGCGGATTTTGCCATGCCAGCTTGCCAGTCAGCGATGAGCGCGGCACGCCAGCAACTGGATACAGGCCTGGGATTTGTCATCATAGACCGATTGGATGTGGCGGACCGTGAAATCGCAACCAAGCTTTATTGGCTGCTGATGGGCATGACGGCACCGCTTGTCGCGCAAAAGCATGATGGAACCATGGTGTATGACGTGGTTGATACCGGCCTCGTCGCGGAAGCTGGCAATGGCGTTCGCGCATCAAAGACACGCAATCACCAAGGGTTTCACACCGATAATTCCTTTAATGTGCCGCCTGACTACGTCGCACTGTTTTGCCTACAAGCGGCAAAGGAAGGTGGGCTTTCGGGCCTTGTCAGCTTTCAGACTGTTTATAATCGACTGCGCCAGGACCTGCCGGATGATGTCATGGCGCGGATGTTTGAGCCCTTCTGGTTTGACCGTCAGTTCGAGCACGCACCCGATGATGACCCTTTGACAGTAAAGCCAGCATTCGCTCCGCATCCAGACGGCGGGATTGGAATTGCCTTCTCACCGCGCTTGGTTCGCCAGGGTGCCGAAGTCAAAGGTATAAAGATGGATGATCGTGCTGAGCAGGCGCTCGCCGCCATCGCTCAAATTACTGAAGACCCAGACCTTGGCCTGACGTTGACCTTCGAGCCAGGGCAAATTCAGATCGTGAACAATAAGCGCATTGGCCATCGCCGCACCGGCTTCACGGATTGGCCGGAAGCGGAACGCCGCCGCCATCTGGTACGGTTATGGATGCGAAATGCGGGCGGGCCGTTCTACGGCGGCTGAAGCGAACACGCCCTGCAGCGCATCAAGGTGATCGCGTATTGCCAGCCATAACGGCGGCTGCGATGCTTGGGCGTACATTCTGGAAGGATATATCCCATGAAGTTTGGCGTTTTTTATGAGCTGCAAATCCCCCGCCCCTGGGAGCCGCATACTGAGTGGCAGTTGCATCACAATGCGCTTGACCAGCTCGAGTTGGCTGACGGCCTTGGCTATGACTATGCCTGGGAAGTCGAGCATCACTTCCTTGAGGAATATTCCCATTCATCCGCACCAGAAGTCTTTCTGGGCGCAGCCAGCCAGCGCACGAAGAATATCCGCCTGGCCCATGGCATTATCCAGCTAACGACCAACCACCCGGCCCGCGTAGCAGAGCGTGTGTCCACGTTGGACTTGCTTTCCAATGGCCGGGTTGAGTTTGGGATCGGCGAAAGCGCCAGTGCTACCGAGCTTGAGCCATTTGGCCGGGACTTCGAAACCAAACGCGAAGTGTGGGAGGAGGCCGTTAAAGCCGTCATGCCAATGTTTGGGGATAAACCAGTATCCTTCGATGGCAAATATTTCCAAATGCCTGAGCGCTTGGTTCTGCCGAGCCCGTTGCAGAAACCGCATCCGCCCATCTGGGTCGCATGTTCACAGCTTGAAACCATCGAGATGGCGGGTAGGCGGGGCATGGGTGCGCTTGGCTTCCAGTTTGTCAGCGCGGATGCCGCCCACGCCTGGGTCCACGCCTATTACAATTCCATCACGAAGCGGCTCGATAAGTTGGCTGACTATCAGATCAACCCGAATATCGCGCTCGTCAGCTACTTCATGTGCGCGAAAACAGATGAAGAGGCGCGGAAGCGGGCTGAGGGCCTGACATTCTTCCAGTTCGCCCTTCGGTTCTATGGCAACAGCGCAGACCGGCGTCGCCCACCGGCAGGTACGGTCAATCTGTGGGATGAGTTCGTTAAGTGGCGAGATGCCAATCCAGACTTGGTCGAGAAAGCACTGCGTGGCGGTCTCGTTGGCTCGCCTGACACGATCCGCAAGAAACTGAGGAAGTTCAAAGAAAGCCATGCCGATCAGATCATTCTTCTGAACCAGGCTGGCAAGAACAGCCATGAGCATATCTGCGAGAGCCTTGAGATGTTTGCAGAACAGGTCATGCCTGAATTCCATGCGGATGAGGGCGCACACCAGAACTGGAAGCAACAGGTTATGTCTGGTGAGATTGAGCTAGAGGAGCTTGAAACGGACGTTCACAAGGACCGTTACGGCAAGACGCTTGCGAAAGTTGGCCCAACCGGTGCTACGCAGGCAGCAGAGTGATCCAGGGCGCGCGCATACTCGTCTCCGCCTTCATTCTCACCCTGCCAAGTGCAGTCTTGGCTCAAGAGGCCCGCAAGCCGACGCTGACAGTTAGCGCCGGTATTGGTGCCAAGCCCGAATATGAGGGCGCGGATACTTATGAGCCTCTGCCGCTTCTGGCATTTGATCACGAGAACCGTTTCATCGAAGTTCGCTCACGCGGGCTTGGAATTGAGGCGGATTTCGTACCGGCCCTTACGTTTCAGGCGGGACCACTCGCACGATATCGCGGCGGCCGGGATGATGACGTTGATAATTCAGCTGTCGCTGCGCTCTCTGAAGTTGGTGAGTCGATCGAACTCGGCGCCTACATTGGCGGTGGCGCGCCTTTGCAGCGGTTGGGCATCAATGATCCAGGCATTGTTGCTGGCCGGTTATCGTTCGCCCATGACGTGAATGAAGGCCACGACGGATTTCTGGTTGAAGGCAGCCTGTCATTCATCCGGCCTGTAACGGATGACCTAAAGGCGATTGTCAGTCTCTCAACAAGCTACGCGTCTGGCCGGTATATGGATGCCTTCTTTGATGTCTCAGCGGCTGATTCCGTGGCCAGCGGCTTAGCACCGTTCAGCGCTAACGCAGGGTTCAAGGATGTCGGGATTACAGGTGTGATCAGATATGCCTTTACGGACAATTGGTCAGCAGCATTTATTGGAAACTACACCCGCCTTGTGGGCGACGCAGCAGATAGCTCAATCGTGAAACAGGCGGGGTCTCCCAACCAATTTTTCTCCGGAATATCAATTAACTACAAGGCGTTTTGACTCTAAGTTCCACAGAACGTTTTATAGCCTGCACCGAAAGCCGCGGAGGCTGGTTGGGCATAAGCTTCCAGGCCATCCTTCGGCTCGAACGGGGACTTCACAATATCGAGCAGGAGCTTGAATGGTGTCATTTCTCCCGTCTCGACAGCAGCCTTTAGGGCACCTTCAACCAGATGATTTCTCGGTACGTAGACCGGATTAACAGCGTTCATCGCTTCTGCGCGCGCGTCGGGTGCCATTGCATCATCAGCCAAGCGGGCGCGCCACCGCTCAAGCCAAGGGGTAACAGCGGCGGCGTCCTGCAATTCAGCGTGCAACGGCGCGTCATCGCCCATTGCTGCAGATGATAAGCTCCGGAACAGATTGGTATGATCTGCCTTCTGTTCAGACATGATCGTGTACAGGCTATTTGCCAAGTCTAAGTCATCGTTGCTGGCCGATTGCAGGCCCAACTTGGCGCGTACACCTGTTAGCCATTCAGCCACATAGATTTCAGCGAATTTCGTGACGGAATCCGTGGCCGCTTCAACTGCTGCTTCTTCGTTATCTGCGATTAAAGGCAGTAGCGTTTCTGCTAGCCGGGCAATATTCCAGCGCCCCATGACAGGTTGCGCGCCATAGGCATATCGGCCCTGGGTATCGATGGAGCTATAGACTGTCTGCGCGTCGTAAGCGTCCATGAACGCACAGGGGCCATAGTCAATGGTTTCGCCCGAAATCGTCATGTTATCCGTGTTCATGACGCCATGGATGAAACCCACATGCATCCACTGGGCGATTAACGCGGCCTGCCGGTCACGCACGGCTTCCAGTAGAGCCAGATATGGATTTTCCACGTTTGCGAGCTCTGGGTAATGCCGCGCAATGCAATAGTTTGCTAGCTGCTGAACCTTCTTGACTTCACCCCGAGCCGCAAAAAATTGGAACGTCCCGACGCGGAGATGGCTGGACGCAACGCGTGTCAGCACGGCACCCGGAAGCTCTGTTTCCCGACGGACAGGCTCGCCGGTTGAAACGGCAGCAAGGGCGCGGGTGGTCGGAATGCCCAGGCCGTGCATCGCCTCGCCAATAAGGTATTCGCGAAGCACTGGCCCCAGGGCGGCCTTACCATCACCGCCACGGGAGAATGGGGTGCGGCCAGAGCCTTTCAGCTGGATATCGCGGCGGTTTCCATGGACATCCAATACCTCACCCAGCAAAAGGGCGCGGCCATCGCCCAATTGGGCAGAAAACCCACCGAATTGGTGGCCTGCATAGATCTGCGACAGCGGCGTCGCCCCGATAGGCGCTTCATTACCTGCAAAGATAGCCTCTGCATCAACAGACTTCAGGGCGGCGGCATCCAGCCCGAGTTCCACGGCGAGGTCTTCATTCAGCAACAGAAGTTCTGGTGCTGGGGCGGCTTCTGCCTGCCACGGGGCATAGAAACCCTCCATCTCACGGGCGAACGTATTATCGAAAGGCATTGTGAGGGTCATAGGACCGATTCCTAGTTGCGCCCGAAAGCCGGGTCTAAATAGTGCATTTCATCGCCAGTCCATCCAGCACCGGCAGGGACGGTATAGTAGAAATCGATATCCATTTCCTGGAACCGCCAACCATCCGCCGTACGGATATACTTATCCCGATAGCAGCCGCTGACCAGGTATGAAACGCCGAACCGGCCATAGCGCGCTTCCAGATAGGAAACGCCCGTGCCTGTGTTACCTGAAACTGTCACTTGATGGCTGTGGATATACTGCTTGATGAAGAACCGTTCCCGCGCGTCCATACCCCTAAAACCAGCATCAATCTGCGCACGGCCTTGATAGCGCGCCAGATATCCAAGGCGGACCACTGCATCATCGGTGCAAAGGTCTGCGATCTCGGCATAGCGGCCATCATTAATGCACGCGTGATACGCATCACGAAGCGAACGCAAAGCGTCTTTGTCCTCAAGCAATGATAGCCTGCGCTCAAGCGCTGCGATCCTTGTGTCATCTGTCATGTACCGGTCCTTGGCAGAAAGTTTTGCCGAGCAGGATATCATCAGTGCAGATGGTGATGCAGTCCGACGGACAAAGATAGTTAACCAAGATTGATCCCCATCGGAACCTTCTGCGTAGAGAGGCAAGACAAGCGAACCGCGCTTGCAACACATGGAGGATGTCTATGCTTAAGATTTCTGCTGCCGCCATCGCCCTAGGAATGATCTCGACCGCCGCTTTTGCTGCTGGTCATATGAACAAGGATGTCGTTGCGCATGATCAAAGTGTCGCCAACGGCGTTGTATCAGCCGACAAAATTGTAGCACCTGCGAATGGCTGGATGGTTGTTCACCGCACAGATGCATCCAAGAAGCCAGGCAAAGTCGTCGGCCACGCGCCACTCCGCGCCGGCGATAACGCTGATGTCGCTGCAATCCTAAATGAGCCAGTAAGCCCTGGCGAAATGCTGATGCTGATGGTGCACAGCGAAGCTGGCGGGAAATATGCCGGTATCTTTGAATACACGCTGGGTGCCAAAGAAGACGGCCCGGTCAAGCATGACGGTAAACTTGTCATGCAAGTTATCACCGCCCAGTAGCCGCGTATTTCTGACTGGCCGGGCCAAGTGGTCCGGCCAGTCAGCACCTCATTATGATCTAAAGATCGCCGCCAATATTAGCAGGACCGCACCAACCCCTGACGTCCCCGCCAGAAGCATGCTTCCGCCACCCATATTAGCGATGATGATGCCACCGAGCGCCCATAGCACTGCTGCCGCATAGAACCATCCACCGGCAGCCCACGTCGTCCAAAGCGCAATCGCAGCAATGGCAGCGATCATACCTAAGTAGAAGCTCAGGCTGGGGTTATATCCGTGATGCATGAGGACTGAGCCCAACCCCACGAACGCAGCCGCCGTAATCCAGCCTGCGAACAGGCTCAACGGTACTTGCATCAAAACCTTGTCCCAAAGCCCGAGCGGCCCAGCACCGGCAATGGTGAATACGATCATCACGCCAATCCCCAGTTGGGCGAAGATCATGACAGCGCTGACAGCGTCGAGTGACTTGATCGGCACCCAAAGCTCCCAAAGCGCTGCCAAAGTAAAAAGTGCCACGGCCAACCATCCGACCTTGCGATAGATCGGCGATGTGAGTTGCCCTGGTAGTGTGGCAAAAATTGCGAACGCCAAGCTGCCCAGGAAGATCAAGCCCCAGATCGAAAAGGCCCAGCCCGGCGGCACAATAGGCGTCGGTAAGCTTTGGGAACGGCTAGAAATATCATGCTCCCATCCGAGCAGGCGAGGTGCCGCTGAAGCAGCGATCTGCGCGATCGCCGCCAATATCAAAAGCAGGACACGCAAGCCGTCCGCTGAAAAATATGCACTCATTGCTCAACTCATTTCTCGTTCTGTAGCCGTGATATAGCGGCGACGGCATTCCCCGACTACGCTATGGCCCATCTTAATGGAGGACCTTATGCGGCTTTGGTATCAAAGCGTTACCCGGGAAGGATCGTTCCCAAGCTACCGTGCGACCTTGCAGCGCTTGCTTGATGCTGCAGCAAGCCCCGGTACTGAAATTGAGGTTCATGGCATTGAACGGCAAGGCGGCACGGGCGATCAGTATCGCTATCTTGCTTTCCTTGAGACTGTCGAAATCCTGGAGAATGTTCATAAAGCGCAGGAACAGGGTTTTGATGGCTTCCTGATTGGCAATCTATTTGATCCTGGCCTGCGGGAGGCCCGCGAAATCGCTGATATCCCAGTCATCAGCCTTGGCGAGACGGTGTTTCAATGGGCTGGGATGATGGGGGAGAGCATTGGCCTTGTCTCCATCAATAAAAAATTTGAGCCCCGGTTGCATGACGTGCTGGCGCGGATGCGGATCCAGGACAAAATCGCGGCCACCGCATCTATGGCTGTGCCGAGCATGGCGGAGCTGGAAACAGCCGGGTCCGATGGTGCAGCGACCCAGGCTTTGCTCAAACGCTTCGAGGACGCAGCAGAAAACACAGTGGCCGCAGGTGCTGAAGTGGTTGTCGCAGCAGGCGGCGTCGTCATGGCGATTGTGGCGGATCAGGGCATGAATGCGACACCATCTGGCGCGCCTATTGTGAACGGCGTCGCAGCACTGGTGCAGCAAGGTGAATCCGCCGTTAGACTACGGTCTCTCATGGGCGGGAATTTCACATCTGGGCGGCTGACATATGCAAAGCCCGCAAGCGATATGATATTAGGCTTCCGCAAAGCCTATGGGCAGCGCGTATATCCGGGCGTCGAGGAGGAATAGACATGGCTGAGCGGCGATTTGAAGGCAAAACGGGATTTTTAACAGGTGGCGCCAAAGGCATTGGCCGGGCGACAGTCATGCGGTTCCTGGCCGAAGGCGGGCAGCTTGCAGTCTTCGACAAAGAACCCGGCGATAGCGCATTTGCCGACGCACTCCGTAAAGATGTTGGCGATGCGGCCAATCGGCTCTGCTACATCCAAACGGACGCGACGGATGAGGCCAGCGTGCAGGATGCAATCGCAGCGGCGAATGAGCAGGTCGGCCCGCCAGATATTCTGGTCAACAATGTGGGCTTCGGTGCCAATCCAAAGCCAATTGAGCAACTTGAACTGGATGAATGGCGCACGTTCATGGATATCAACCTGACCAGCATGTTCCTGATCACCCGCGCAGTCTTGCCCCAAATGCGCGCAAGGGGTGGCGGGCGGATTGTGAATTTGGCGTCTGTCGCAGGGCGCAGCATTTCTGAGATTTCAGCGCTGCATTACTCCACGGCCAAAGCGGCTGTTTTAGGGTTCACACGCAAGCTGGCCTACGAAGAGGGGCCAAATAACATCACCGTAAATTCAGTGGCACCCGGCACAGTGTTCACAGAACGCGTTGAAACGCGCTATCGCGCCCTGCCGCAGGACGAGCAGGACAAGCGTATGGATGAAATTCCCCTGAAGCGCGCCGCGCGGCCAGAAGAAATCGCAGCCGCCATCCTCTTTCTCGCCTCAGATGATGCGAGCTATATCACCGGTGCTGCTATTGATGTGAACGGCGGCAGGTTCATGAGCTAATTTCGTTTCGCTGCCTGGAGTCCGCCTATGTCCGCACCCCGCGCTATGTTCGACAAAATCTGGGACGCTCACGCCATCGTGGAGCGTGAAGATGGCCAGACGTTGCTTTCCGTTGACTGGCATTATTGCCATGAAGGGTCATTCCACGGCTTTAATTACCTGAAAGAAAACGACATTCCCGTCAGGCGGCCTGATCGCACACTGGGTATGGCGGATCACTACGTGCCAACAACGTCTCGCTCATTGGATGATATCGGTGATCCAGAAATCCGGTCTGTGGTTGATGCGTTTGACGCGAACGGGAAGCAGTTCGGCGTGCGGGTCCTCGGCATCGACGATCCGAACCAGGGCATTATTCATGTGGTAGGGCCGGAACAAGGGCTATCTCAGCCTGGGTTGATTGTCGTTTGCGGCGACAGTCATACCTCTACCCATGGTGCCATGGGTGCAATGGCGTTTGGCATTGGTGCGTCTGAAGTGGCGCATGTTTTCGCAACACAAACGCTGTGGCAGGCAAGGCCGGAAGCGCTGCGGGTGACAGTGGATGGCGATCTGGCCACGTCTGTCACTGCGAAGGATGTGATCTTGGCAATTATTGCGCAGATTGGTGCTGCAGGCGGTGTCGGGTCCGCAATTGAATATGCCGGAAGTACAATCCGTAATCTGTCTATGGAAGGCCGGATGACAGTTTGCAACATGACGATTGAGGCAGGTGCCCGTTGCGGCATGATCGCGCCCGATGATGTGACGTTGCACTATCTGAAAGGCCGCCCGAACGCGCCGGATGATGCATCCTGGCCTGCCGCTGAAGCCTTCTGGCGGAGCTTGCCAAGCGACGCAAATGCCAAGTTTGACCGGGAAGTCACTTTGGATGCAGCCCTCATTCAGCCCATGGCCACTTGGGGCACGAGCCCAGAAGAAGGCGCTGGCGTTGGGGAGATGGTGCCGGACCCTGCAACAACCGATGATGCCGACCAGCGCGCCCAATATGAAGAATCATTAGAATATATGGGCCTTAGCGGCGGCATGGCGATGGCTGACATCCCAATTGACCGCGCATTCATTGGTTCCTGCACCAATGGCCGGATTGAAGATTTACGCGCGGCAGCCGCTATCGCAAAGGGGCGCAAAGCCAAAGTGAATGTCATCGTTGCCCCAGGCTCAATGCCTGTGAAGCGACAGGCAGAAGCCGAAGGGCTTGATCGTATTTTCAAAGAAGCGGGCTTTGAATGGCGTGAGGCTGGGTGCTCTATGTGTGTTGGCATTAATGGCGATCTGGCAAACGCTGGCGAACATGTGGCGTCCACTAGCAATCGAAACTTCAAGGGCCGCCAAGGGCAGGGTGCCCGCACCCATCTGATGAGCCCAGCAAGTGCGGCGGCGGCAGCCATCCAAGGTCGGATCGGCGATGTACGAGAGTTTGAGCCAAGGACACTCTGATGGACTTCGCATTCGCACCAGAGCACATAGCACTGCGTGAAACCGTGCGCCGCCATATGGAGGTTGATGCAAAGCCCCATGCCCGGCATTCGGATGAAACTGAAACTTTCCCGCCACATCTGTTTAAGCGCTGGGGTGAGCTTGGCATTCTGGGCGCGCGCTACCCGGAAGAAGACGGCGGTGTGGGCATGGACAAAGTCTCCGACTGCATTATTCGAGAAGAAATTGCGCGGGTTAGTCAGGCCTACTGTGCCGCATTTTCTGCCCATAGCCACCTAGGTATGTGGCCAATCTGGAAAGCCGGGACCGCAATGCAGCGGGAGCTGTATTTCAAACCCGCCGTACAGGGTGAGAAAGTCGCCTGCTTTGGCCTGTCCGAGCCCGATGGCGGATCCGATATCCGCGCAATGAAGACCCGTGCTGAAAAGGTAGATGGTGGGTGGAAGATCACTGGTGCCAAACTCTACATCACCAATGCGCCCATCGCAGATTTCATGACCCTGGCCGCTCGCACAAAGCCTGACCTAACAATTGATGCGGTCAGCCTCTTCATCGTGGACCTGCCGGCGCAGGGTCTCGCAATTGATTCCCTCAAGAAGGAAGGCTTGCGCGGGTCTGAGACGGGCTTGATCCATATGGATGATCTGTTTGTCCCTGATAGCCATTTGCTCGGTGAGCGGGAAGGCACTTATTCTATTATTTTGGAAAGCCTGAGCGAGAACCGCGTTGGCGTGGCTGCATCAGTGCTGGGCCTTGCCCGTGGTGCCTGCGAAGAGGCCTTAGAATTCGCCAAAACCCGCATCGTGCGTGGCAAACCCATCATTGAATATCAGGCCGTCGCACACCGGTTGGCTGATATGGCGACTGATATCGAAATGGCACGGCTGATGGTCTATTGGGGCGCTTGGCAGGTCGATCAAGGCATCCTGTCGACGGCAAATGCCTCCAAGGTCAAACTGGTTGCCAGCGAAGCGGCACTGCGGGTGAGTGAGAACGCTATTCGCATCATGGGTGGTGCTGGAATTATGCGAGACCATAGCGTTGGCATGCACCACCGGGATGCGCTGGTTTACGTCATTGGTGAAGGCACCAGTGATATCCAACGGAACATCATCAGCCGCGCACTCAAAAAAGATGAATTGGAGCTTTAGCTCCCGCCTACATTGGCCGGTTCAATTATTTGAAGCTGACCATTTCGGACCCCGATGATTGCGTAGCGACGGACGGCGACACCGTCTCTGGTCAACCGAAATGGCCCTTGCACACCTTGAAATCCGCCAGCAAGGGTTAGGTCATGGTTTCCCAGGCCAGCACCCCGTGCAGATTGGGCCGCGAGGGCGACAGTCGCGGTAAGGTCATAGACCAGCGCTGCACCACGGGCTGGCGGTTTGCCATAGGCCGATTGGTAGCGTTGACGGAAACTGCCGGTGTAACGCGGGTCGTATCCTGCATAAGCCGATCGCGCGAACGCTGGCAGGCTGGCGAGATTAGCGCCATCCCATTCCGGCCCGCCTAGCAGCGGCGCTGCACCGCTCATAATGGCGCTAAGGTCCGCATTCAGGGTCGGCAATGCTTCAGCAGGGAACGGCAGGAACAAAGCCCCATTGCCCTCTAAAGACTGGAGCGCGGAGGCAAGGGTGGCCCGCCGCGCGTCACCGTTAGCTTGTGCCGGTACAGAAGCTTGGCCAGCCACACGAATGCCGCGCACCTGTGCAGCTGCTTGCATGCCTGCAAGCGCTGCACGACCAGCGGCATCGTCGGGTGCTACACATGCAATCACGCGTACACCTTGTTGGTGCGCATAGTCGATAATACGGGTCGCGGCAGCCTGTGGCGCGTGGCCTGCAGCGAATACGCCAGGTTCTGCCGCGCTTCGATCCCCCGTCAATAGCAGCAGTGGCGTGCCGGACCCAACAGTCGCCCGTGCAGCAGCAATGGCACCAGATGGCGTCACAGGACCGATGAGGACGGTGGCACCGGCTGAAAGCGCATCCACGGCAGCCGCAGCAGCCCCTTCAGGCGTGGCCTGCGTGTCCCGGGGTAGGAGCTCGATCTGCCGCGTGATCTGCGCATCAAAAAGTGCGAGTGCGGCGGCATCTGCAAGGCTTTTCCCATATGCGGCGTAAGGACCAGATAGCGGCAACAGCAAGCCAACGCGGATTGGCGCGTTACTCTGCGATGCCTGTCGCGAAGCTGATGTTTGGTACGCGGAAAGGCGTCCTTCAGACCAACGGCGATTCCGCGGATCAGCCTGATTGGTCGGGCTCGCCACGGTTGCTTGCCTGGGGTTTGAGGCGGTAATCGGTCGTGCAGCGTCACATGCTGCTAGCGCAAAAAGACCAGCAGTCAGGGCCGCAATCCGGGTGAATGCAAATATGCCGCGCTGATCAGGCATGAAACGTCCGCACTCTGGTTCTCCCTGGCCTATAATACCGCGACCCGCAGCAAGCCGCCGAGGCGACGATCTTGCCGATAGACAGTAACACCGCGTCCAAGTCTCTAGCTGCTGGGCTATACATCGTCGCTACACCTATCGGCAATGCGCGGGATATCACACTGCGCGCGCTTGATGTCCTTTCTGGGGCAAATGTGATCGCGGCAGAAGATACACGCGTGACGCGGCGCTTGCTGGATATCCATGGGATCAAAGCGCCCGAAATTATCCGCTATGATGAGCATGTAGCGGAACGCGCCCGCCCGATCTTGCTTGCCCGCGTCGCTGCCGGTGAAGCCGTCGCTTTAGCAACAGACGCGGGCACACCGCTTGTTTCCGACCCGGGTTACAGGTTGGCAGCCGCTGCAATTGCGGAAGGCCTGAAGGTTATTCCGATCCCGGGCGCATCTGCACCGTTAGCGGCATTGGCTTTAGCAGGACTGCCATCCGACAGGTTCCTTTTCGCCGGATTCGCGCCGAACAAGTCCGGTCAGCGCCGGAAATGGCTGGCAGAGATTGCAGAAACGCAAGCAACACTCATTTTGTTTGAGAATGCGAAACGGCTGGCATCATCGTTGAATGACATGGCCGCCGTCCTGGGCGACCGCCAGGCGTGTGTCACCCGGGAGCTAACCAAGCTCTTCGAAGAAGCCCGGCGCGGAACTTTGAGCGAGTTAGCGGGGCATTATGCTGAATCAGGACCACCAAAGGGTGAGGTGACCCTTGTCATCGGACCGCCTGAACCGGTTGAGCTTGATGAGACTGCGTTGGATGACCTGCTTGCAGACCTACTAAACACGCTGTCGGTAAAGGATGCCGCCACCCAGGCTGCTGAACGCACAGGCGCACCCCGCAAACAGGCTTATCAGCGCGCACTCGCGATCAAACAGGACAAGGTGTGAGGCAAACGAGCGCAAAACGTCGGAAGCATGAAGCGCTTGGCCGGTTTAGTGAAACGTTGGCCGCCTGGCGATTGCGGTTCGCCGGATATCGCATTGTGGCCGAGCGGGAGAAGACCCCTTTCGGAGAGATTGACCTGATCGCTGTTAAACGCGGGCTCGTCGCAATTGTAGAGGTGAAGGCGCGGCCTGACCTTCGCCGCTGCATTGAAACCGTGTCTGCCCGTCAGCGATATCGGATTGAGCAAGCGGCAGGATAGCTCATCGCACAACGCCCAGCTTTACGGCAACGCCAAATGCGCTTTGATATCATAGGCGTCATACCCTACCGTCTACCAATCCATGTAAAAGATGCATGGCGTCCCGGTAGGGGCATGTAGCAGTGCAAAGGCACGTTTGGAGCGGCGCATGACGCGCGAAGACAATCCGGAATGGGCGGCAGACCCCCTGGCATTCCTGGCTGAGCTTGGCAAAGCCGATGACGAGGCTTTCGATCCTGGCGTCGCTGCGCTCGCCTTCGCCGCACTGAAGCGCCCCCACACAGCGTTCGGCCGTTACGAGGCGCATCTGCATGAGTTGGCGAATGCGGCTGCGGGACATGCCGCACATACCGGCACGGCAGCGGAGCAGGCAGCAGCACTGACCCATGCGATCTATGAGAGCAACGGCTATTCGGGCGACACCCTAACCTATGACGACCTACAGAACGCCGACCTGGTGCGAGTCATTGATCGCAAAAAGGGCCTGCCGGTCGCTCTTGGAATTCTGTGCATGAGCGTCGCGTACCGGTTAGGCTGGAGCGTCGTTGGCTTAGCTTTTCCGGGGCATTTTCTGCTGCGTCTAGATCACGGCGGCGAACGCCTGGCGCTTGATCCGTTTGAAAGCGCCCGCGTGCTGGATGCTGCAGGGATGCGGGACCTGTTAAAGCGCATGCAAGGCGAGGGGGCCGAACTGACCGCAGAGCACTATCAGCCTGTCACAAACCGCGATGTGCTTCTGCGCCTGCAGAATAACATCAAACTCAGGCAGCTGCGCACGGCTGATATTCCGGGGGCATTAGAGACGGCAGAGGCCATGCTCGCTTTTTCCCCAAGCACCGTTGAGCTTATGCGCGAAACGGCGATGATGCATATGCGGCTTGAGAATATCGGCCAGGCCATTCGTGGGTTCGAGCGTTACTTAGCTGCGGAGCCAGAAGAAGGCCTTCGCCATAAAGCGGCAAAACTGCTGCAAGAACTCAAACTCCGGCTAAATTAGAATATCCGAAGCGGAAGGCGTTTAATCTTTGTTGATCAATCCATTATTGGCGTCTGTTGAGACGCCACCTGTCGCTTTGGTGCAAAGCTGGGTCAAAGAACGAGACTTCCCAGACGGACGCCCGCTGCTTGATCTCGCGCAGGCCGCGCCCGGATGGCCTATGGCTGCACCGCTGGTCGCTCACATCACAGAGGCCATCCAGAAACCTGAGACAGCACGTTATGCGCCGATCCTTGGAGAACAGCCCCTCCGTCAGGCGCTCGCTGATGAGATGACCGCACTATATGGCGGTACCATCCAGGCGGAGAATGTAGCGATCACAAGCGGCTGTAATCAGGCCTATGTGGCGGCAATCATGGCGCTGGCCAAAGAAGGCGATGCCGTGATGTTGCCCACACCTTGGTACTTCAACCACAAAATGACCCTGGATATGTTCGGCATTAAGGCTATCCCGCTCCCATGTGCAGCTGATGCCGGGATGCTGCCGGACGTGGCGGCAGCAGAAAAGCTGATCACACCTCGCACCCGTGCAATCGTACTGGTGACGCCAAATAACCCAACGGGTGCGATCTATCCTTCGAGCCTCATTCAGCAGTTCGTGGCTTTGGCTAAAGCCCATAACATCAAGCTTATCATCGACGAGACCTACCGTGACTTCATTCCAGCAGGTGGCGCACCCCATGATGCGTTTAAGGCTGACACATGGGCCGATACGGTCATCCAGCTCTACAGCTTCTCCAAAGCCTATGCGATGCCGGGTTTGCGGGTCGGTGCAGTAACGGCGGGCGCTGACGTGATCGGCCTCGTCCAGAAAGCGCTGGATTCCATTGCGATCTGTGCCAATGGTGCCGGGCAGGCAGCGGCGCTGTATGGCATTCGTTCGCTTGGCGAATGGAGAAATGGCAAGCGGCAGGAAATGGCGCTTAGGCTGGCTGCATTCCAACAAGCTATGAAACCTATCGCCAATCAATTCCCTATCGTTTCCGCTGGCGCCTTTTTCGCCTATTGCCGCCACCCATTTGAATTGTCCGCACTTGAGGCCGCAAAACGACTGGCAGATGAGGGCGCTATCATGGCGATGCCTGGCTCTGCATTTGGGCCGGGGCAGGAGCAGATGCTGCGCTTTGCGTTTGGAAACCTAGCGCCGGAAGCAGCAGCAGCTATCGGGGAACGTTTGGCCGCACTCGCCCGGTAAAGTTTTACTTGTTCCGAGGCGTCTGGTTCGCGCATTCTGCGGCAAAGAACAATTACGCCTGTTTGGGAGCATCCTGATGGCCGAATATTCTGCCCCGCTAAAAGAAATGCAGTTCGCACTTGAAGCCGTCGCAGGCCTCAAGGCTCTCACCCAACTCCCTGGCTTCGAAGATGCCCAGCCGGACCTTGTGGCCGCTGCACTTGATGAAGCAAACAAGCTGGCGAATGGCGTGATATCCCCATTGCAGCGGGTCGGCGATATGCACCCTCCCGTGATCGAGAACGGCGTTGTCCGCACCTCACCTGGCTGGATCGACGCCTATAAGCAATATATTGAGGGCGGATGGAACGGACCTTCCGCTGATCCAGAGATCGGTGGCGGTGGACTGCCCTCAGCCGTCGGAATGGCGCTGAATGAAATGTGGGGCTCCGCCTGCATGGCATTTTCGCTGGGGCCATTGCTGACCCAGGGCGCGATTGACCTGCTGGAAGCGCATGGGACGGACGCCCAAAAGGCAAAATACCTCCAAAAAATGGTCTCTGGCGAATGGACCGGCACGATGAACCTGACTGAGCCACAGGCTGGATCAGACGTCGGTGCTCTTCGCAGCCGCGCCCGCCCAGAGGGTGATCATTACCGCGTATCCGGCCAGAAGATTTTCATTTCCTATGGCGATCACGACATGACCGAAAACATCATCCACATGGTGTTGGCCCGTATTGATGGCGCGCCTGAAGGTATTCGCGGCGTGTCGCTATTCCTCGTGCCGAAATTCCTCGTGAATGATGATGGCACAATCGGTGCGCGGAATGACCTGCGCCCAGTATCGCTGGAACACAAAATCGGCATTCATGGCAGCCCAACCTGCGTGATGTCCTATGGAGATAATGAGGGAGCCAAAGGCTGGCTGGTCGGCAAAGAGAATGGCGGCATTCAGGCCATGTTCACAATGATGAATAATGCCCGCCTTGGGGTTGGCTTACAGGGCCTTTCCATTGCGGAGACAGCGTTGCAACAGGCGACTGCCTTCGCGGCTGAACGGCGGCAGGGCAAGGACATTCAAACTGGCGAAGACAACGTACCAATTGACCAGCATCCAGATGTGAAGCGCATGCTCGTCAACATGCGTGCTGAAACAGAAGCCATGCGTGCGCTCTGCTATTGGGTGGCTGCGCGTCTGGACGAGTCTCGGTTCATGCCCGATGCAGAAGACAAAGCGAAATCCCAGCGGATGTTGGATCTGCTGATCCCGGTCGTGAAGGCCTATTCCACGAACCGTGGCGTTGAGGTTGCCTCTACCAGCATTCAAATCCATGGCGGCATGGGCTTCATTGAGGAAACCGGTGTCGGCCAAGTTTGGCGGGACAGCCGCATTGCGCCAATCTATGAGGGTGCGAACGGCGTCCAAGCGATGGATCTACTTGGCCGCAAGCTTGGGCGCGACCAGGGTGCAGCCATGGGTGAGCTGATTGCTGATATTCGTTCAGAACTGGATGCCATCGGCGGCGATCTTGCGGCGACCAAAGAGCAGGTGCTTGAAGGCGTCAACGCCATGGAGCGCGCGACGGCCGGCCAAGTGGCAGCCTTCAATGATCGCATTGGTATCGCAGCCGCTGGTGCAGCCGATTACCTTGACCTGACAGGACGGGTTGTCTGCGCCTGGTTGCTTCTAAAGGGTGCGGCGGCGGCTCGGGATTGGGCGGCCGATGATGCGGCATTTGCAGAAAACCGCATCGCCATCGCCCGCTACTTCGCCACCCGTATGTTACCGCCTGCTATAGCACTCGCAGCGACCATGGAAGACAGCGCAGAAGCCGTCATGGCCGTCGCGTAAGCAGCCAGAATAGTGATTCAGGGATAAGCCAATGCCAGACGGTGCAGAAGGTGGCGGTTTGGGGTTCGATTTTGTGGCGGACCACAGGCCTAGCTGGGAGACGGAAGACGTCGCCATGTTCCGGGCAGCGGCGCGGCGGTTCTTGCAGGCTGAGTTCGAGCCCCATGTGGAGCGCTGGACCCAGGCGGGTATAATTGACCGCTCAGCCTGGGCAGCGGCGGGTCAGGCTGGCTTTCTCTGCCCATCAATCCCGGAAGAATATGGCGGCGGCGGTGGGACGGTAGCGCATCACATCGCCTGGATTGAGGAATTAGAGCGCATCACGCTCGGCTCCGCTTTTGGTGACGCCGTGCACAGCGGCATCTGCGCCCATTATTTGGCTGAATACGGCACAGAGAGCCAAAAGCGCGCATGGCTGCCCAAAATGGCCCGTGGTGAGGTCATCTGCGCCATTGCGATGACGGAACCAGGGACAGGTTCGGATCTACAGTCAGTCGCGACTAAGGCAATCCTTGATGGCGAGGATTTGGTGATTAACGGCCAGAAGACATTCATCACCAATGGCCAAAATGCGGACCTGGTGATTTTGGTCGCCAAGACAGACCCAAAAGCACGCTCCAAAGGCGTCTCGCTTGTGTTGGTAGAAGCGACGCGGCAAGGCTTCAAGCGTGGCCGTAACTTAGAAAAAGTCGGCCTGCACGCTGGCGATACGTCTGAGTTGTTCTTTGAAGATGTGCGTGTACCGGCATCCAGCATTGTGGGCGAAGAACCAGGGCAGGGGTTCTATCAGCTCATGCGGCAACTCCCGCAGGAGCGCTTGCTGATTGCTGCAGGGGCCGTGGGCTCCATGGAAACGGGGATCGCGCTGACATTGGATTACGTCAAGCAGCGGAAAGCCTTCGGCCAAGCAATCTTTGATTTCCAGAATACCAAGCACAAATTGGCGGAAGCCGCGACAGAAGCGCGGGTCGCACGGGTATTTGTCGATGATTGCGTGGAGAAACTGCTCGCCGGTGAACTGAACGCGACACTTGCTAGCATGGCCAAATACTGGGCTTCGGATAAACAAAATGAGGTGCTCGACCTCTGCGTTCAACTGCATGGCGGCTATGGCTATATGGCGGAATATCCGATTGCTCGCATGTGGACAGATGCCCGCGTTCAGAAGATTTATGGCGGCACGAATGAGATTATGAAGGAACTGATCGCGCGCAGTTTATAGCATCGGAGCACTGGGAATCATGGCCGTCCAACCGCTGACCTTTATCATCCAGTCCACCGCCATTGAGCGCGTGCATTATGCCATGATGATGGCCGCATCAAACGCGGCGCTGGGTGGTGCAGTTACACTGTTTTTTGCAATCGGTACGGCAAATATCCTGATGCCAAGCGGACCGGGGCTGTTGGACAACACGCGTTTTGCAGGCCAGTTAGAAGCTGCTGGAATTGCTAGCATTGATGATTTGCTAGAAGCGCTAGCCGAGCTCGATTGCCGGATTACTGTCTGCGATGCAGCACTTGCTTTTGCTGCGATTGGATCTGGCGATCTCAGATCCGATATTGCGATTGAGGTCACAGGGCTGACGGATATCCTAGCAAACCTTGCTGGCGGACAAATCATTTACGTCTAGCGCGCCCTGGCGGTATAGTCGTTTGCAAACAGGTTTCAACATACATGATTGGGGGCGCAAGCCATGGGCGCGTTTATCTCGCTGAAGGCCGAAGATAGCCACGAATTCGATTGCTACAAAGTTGACCCGGAGGGCACGCCTAAGGGTGGCATTGTCGTTATCCAGGAAATTTTTGGCGTCAACGCGCATATCCGCGAAGTGGCGGACGGCTACGCGGCAGAGGGCTATGCTGTCCTGGCACCTGCGCTGTTTGACCGGGCGTCTAGGAACTTCGAAGTTGGCTACACGCCGGATGATATCGCCAAAGGGCGGGATACCCGCGCGGAAGTCGCGTGGGATGATGCGGTCAAGGATGTGGCTGCGACCGTTGCAGAAATGCGCAAAAGCCAGGGTAAAATCGGCACGGTCGGCTATTGCTGGGGTGGATCGATGTCTTGGTTGGCAGCGACCCGCGTCGGCGTCAGCGCTAGCGTTTGCTACTATGGCGGCCAGATCGCAATACATAATGACGAAGCGCCGAAGAACCCTGTGATGATGCACTTCGGTGAGAATGATCACGGTATTCCGATGGCGGATGTCGACAAAATTCGCGCTGCCCATGGCGACGCAGAGATTTTTACCTATCCGGCCGGCCACGGCTTCAATTGCGATCACCGCGGCGACTTTGACCCCGAAAGCGCCAAGACAGCACGTGAGCGTACGCTTGCATTCTTCGCGAAACACGTCGGGTAAAGACCGGGCGGCGCTTGCTTTCCAGCCTTGGGGCGGCGGGCGCCGCTGCCTCAAGCAAGCTGGAGCACCATCATGTACTCACCGCCATACTTTTCTGAAGCCGATGCTGACGGCCTTGCCATTGTCCGCGAGGCACCGTTCGCATTGCTGATTTCCCAGGGTGCAGATGGCGAAACCGCCACGACGCATCTACCGATCATTCTCGATCCAGATGCAGCGCCAGACGCACCTGTACTACTGGGCCATATCGCCCGCGCAAACCCACACTGCAAAGCGCTAACGGATGGGACTGCCGTCCTGGCGGTGTTCACTGGACCGAACGCTTATATCTCACCCAATTGGTACCCATCTAAACATGCGGGCGCGCAGACTGTTCCCACATGGAATTATGTAGCGGCCCATATCTCTGGCCGGATTGAAGCGCTGCCTGACATGGCAGACAAACGCCGTTGCGTCACCTTGCTCTCAGATCGATTTGAAGGTGACGGTCCGCGCGCGTGGCGGCTTGATGATGAACCTGAGGATTTTATCCGCAAGATGCTTGGCGGAATTTATGCATTTCGGATTGTCGTTGATGACATTCAGGCAAAGGCCAAGCTTAGCCAGAACCGGAGCCAGCTAGACCGGGCAGGGGTCATCAATGGCCTACAGGCGACAGAACGGCCAAGTGACTTCGCGCTCGCGGAGGCAATGCTCGCACGTGACCTGGACAAAGAAACCAAATAGGGGGCTTAGCGCCGGGCGTCCGCTCGCTTCTCAGCTGTTTTGATTGCATCTGTATTCAGCGCCGCTTTGACCTGATCACGGGCAGCATCTGCATTTGGAGCAGCATTTTCTGCAGCCAAGATGAGCCAGGACAATGCATCCGTCAGCGCTGCTTCGCCACCAAGATTAATCAAGGAAAGAGCCAGGTTGAATTGTGCTGGCCCATAGCTTTGCCGCGCGGCCTGCCAATACCAGCGGCGCGCGCCTTTGGCATCGCCAGCCTGGTCCGCCAGTGCACCGAGATTGAATTGCGCTTCTGGAAGACCGGATTCCGCAGCATCTGTGAGCAAACGCTTTGCGGAGGCTGCGTCGCCAGCAGCAAGCTTGATCTGGCTATACCGGAGTTGCGCTTCTGGAATGCCCGCCGCAGCGGCCTTGGCAATCCAGCTTTCCGCGGTGCCCCAGCGGGCTTCGGATGCTGGCCCTAATTCTTCGAGCGCCAGCCCCAGCAGAAACTGCGCTTCGGCATTTCCAGCATTGGCTTTGTCGAAATAATATACGGGCGCTTTGCTGTAATTATCGAATGGCGCAATTTGCGCTTTCGCAGGAACAGCAGCAATTGCTAGACCAAGAAAACCAGCCAGAACTAGAGATCGAATAGGCCTGTAAGCCGGTCCAGCATTGAGGGCGTCGCTGCTTTGGCTGAATCCTGTGCAGAAACTGGTTCCGCAGCGCTTTCGGGCATTGGTCCGGGTTTTTCTGCCACCGACATGCTCTTCGGCTCGGATACCGGCCCACCTTCGATTAGTCGGTAATCCTGACCAGGCAATCGCTTGTGATAGCAGTCCGGTTTGCCGATGGTCTGATAACACCATACGGCTGAAGGGTCCGCTGGCTGCTTTTCGCCAATCGGTGCCCATTCCCTTGCCGTCCAATGACTGTCCGTCGGTTGGGGCAAGCAGGCAGACAGAAATACGCTGGAAAGCGCTGATAGTGCGAAAGCGGATGCGGCGAAGCGCATGGGCGCGTCCCCTAAATACAATGAGGGTCATCTTTTAATACGCGCCCAATCTACTGCCAATCCGCCAACTAACCGTTAACATCCACGACGGTGCGCCCGCGCACCTGACCGCCAAGGATCGCATCAGCCATCCCCATGACCTGCTCAAGCCCAACGACACTCGTGGTGGCGTCCAGCTTCTCCAGCGGCAGGTCCGTTGCGAGCCGTGACCAAACTTCGGCGCGTTCAGACTCTGGTGCCATTACAGAATCAATGCCTGCCAACGTCACGCCACGGATGATGAAGGGAATAACGGTCGTCGGCAGTTTCGGCCCCCCAGCGAGACCACAAGCCGCTACAACGCCTTTATACTTCATCGCTGTCAGAACACCGGCGAGCAGATCACCGCCAACGGTATCAACGGCACCAGCGAAACGTTCAGACTGCAATGGACGCTTAGCCAATTCAGTTAATTCTTCGCGAGCAATCATGCTGCTGGCACCAAGGTCCGTGAAATAGTCCGCCAGTTCGGCACGGCCAGAGCCTGCCGTCACCGTGTAGCCCAACTTGCCAAGGATCGCGACAGCGACACTGCCGACGCCACCGCCAGCACCCGTCACTAGCACTTCGCCAGACTCTGGCGTCACGCCGTGCTTCTCAATCGCCAATACACACTGCATGGCCGTGAAGCCAGCTGTACCAATGGCCATCGCTTGAATATCGGAAAGGCCATCCGGCGCTTTCACAAGCCATTCAGATTTCAGGCTGGCATGGGTCGCATAACCACCCCACCAGGCTTCACCAACCCGGTATCCGGTGCAGATCACCCGGTCGCCTTTGGCAAAACCAGCGGCCTTGCTGTCCTCGACAATGCCGACCAGATCGATACCTGGCACATGTGGATAATTCCGAACAAGGCCGCCTTGGCCCTTCAGAACCAAACCGTCTTTGTAGTTCAGCGTGGAATAGAGCACGCGGATCTGCACATCGCCTTCTGGCAGACGTGACCGATCCAATTCCTGCAGGCTGGCACTGACGCCATCTTCGCCCTTTTCGAGCACAATGCCCCGTACGTCACTCATACTTCTCGCCCCATTTGGATAGATATCAGCGCAACCAGCGAATCCCCTGGCGACTGCGCTCAATCAATTTCACCGGCTTGTAACAAATACGGTGCGGGCAGGGAAGTTGTGGCGGAATGCCTTGGATTTAGCCATCTCCGCCAGTCTAGCACGGCGCTTGCAATAGTCCGTATGAGCTGAATGCCACATTGGCGGAAATCCTAGGATTTTCGTCTGGCGCTAGGCAAGTTTCGCCGGGACGGATTGACCGACCGGCGCCCATGCAGGGGAAGGACGACCGAATATGAGCAAGACTGATGATATTGATACACCCGTTATTACTGGCGATTACCGGATGATGACCGCCGAAATCGTGCTTGATGGCGCTACTGAGGACGGTGAGGCGATCACTTGGCGGGATTACGACCGCACGCCAGGCTTCCCAAGGCTGCGCGCATTTCTTTCCCGATGCCGGGATAGCATGGACTATCAGTTCCGTTCCGTGACGGTCACTGAGATCACGGAGTCGCAGCTACCAGCGTGCCGCTTTTCGCCTTCATCGGTGATGTTGCACTAGAGCGCCGTGCGTCGCTTGGCCATGCAGCCCGGCGCTTTATCACATTGATTGCGGGCAATTTATCCCGACTAATCTGATTCAGATTGATCGGGAATTGCCCTAGTATCGAACAGGGGCCTGTAACTTTGGCCGCATCATCCTATATCCTACTTCGCGGGCGGGCCTCGCCCCGGAGGGATATGGATGCTTGCGGAAAACTCAAAGATCCTAAGTTTCGCACGACGCCCAGACCGCGCGTTCGTTCGTGTGACAGGCGATGAGGCGGCAGAATTTCTGCAAGGCCTGATATCCCAAGACACCCATAAAATAACGCTGGATCATGCAGGTTATGGCGCGCTTCTAACGCCACAAGGCAAGTTTCTGCACGATCTATTCTTGACCAAACTTCCCGATGGATTCCGTCTCGAATGCGAGCGGGAGCGGCGGGATGATCTCGTCACGCGGCTGAAGCGCTATCGCCTTCGCGCCAAGATAGACATAGCGCCTGATGATGACGTTGCCGTCGCTGTCCTGTGGGGCAATGGCGCGAACGATGCTGTGGGATTGGCGGGACAACCGGGCTCAACCCTCATTGAAGGCACGCGCACGTCTTACGTTGATCCTCGACTTGCCGTTCTTGGCGTGCGGATCATTGATATGCCAGATGCACTGACTGCCCCGTCGGCCGCAACAGAATCTAGCCTTGATATTTTCCGAGCTTACAGGCTGGCGCTTGGCGTTCCTGAAGGCTCCGGCGATATTCTGGTTGATCGGGGTTTTCTGCTTGAGAACGGGTTTGATGAACTGAATGGCGTCGATTGGCAAAAAGGTTGCTATGTCGGACAAGAGCTAACGGCGCGCACCAAATATCGTGGCTTGGTGAAACGTCGGCTCATGCCTGTCCGTATTGAAGGAGAGGCACCGGAACCAGGCTCCAAGATTGAGGCTGATGGCCGTGACGCTGGCGAAATCCGTTCCGTCGCTGGCGAATGGGCCTTGGCGCTGATCCGGCTGGATGCGTGGCGCGGTGGTGGACCAATGACCTCTGGCAGCGCGACCGTAACCCCGCAAAAACCTGATTGGGCGGCGTTCGAGTAAGCAGCGATGAATGGCCCATCGACCAGAATGGCGCTGCATCAGGGCGACATCACCAAGCTTCGCGTCGATGCCATCGTAAACGCTGCGAATTCGTCTTTGCTAGGCGGTGGTGGGGTTGATGGGGCCATTCACCGTGCTGCAGGACCAGATTTGTTGAAAGAATGCCGGGAACTTGGCGGATGCCCCACGGGAGAGGCGCGAATTACGGGCGGATACAACCTTCCTGCAAAACACGTAATTCATACAGTTGGGCCGATATATTCAGGGGCCAGGGATGATGATCCAGCCCTTGCTGCTTGTTACCGCACCTGCATCCGGCTTGCTGTGGAAAACGACTGCAAGACACTTGCCTTCCCAGCAATTTCAACGGGCGTTTATCATTTTCCTTTTGACCGTGCCGCCCGCATTGCTACTGCAGTCACCATGATGGAACTTGAGCGGGCACCTTCCATTGAGCAGGTCACATTCGTGCTTTTCAGCGATGCTGACTTTCAACGGTTCAGCAATATTTTTATAGGCGCTACTTCGTCCTAATCGGCGCTTGGCCTGCTGCAACCACCCAATCATCAAAGAAAGGGCTGTCAGCGAGGCCTGCGTCCGAGAATGGAAAGTCTGCTTCGACGCGGTAGCTCGGTGCCGGTGATCTGAGTTCAGACGAAAACACCGAGAATCCAGATATTCGGATCGATTCTCGATGGAAGCGCGCGTACCGCTCCAAGAATCGACTAACGCGTTTGATGTTAGAATAACCGTCAAAGCGCGCCAGTGTGATGTGTGGCTTGAAGGTCCGGCTTTCAGGCTGAAAGCCCGCCCTGCGGCAGGCGGGTTCGATCTTTGCATTGAGGTCATGCAAAGGCTCTTCCGGCTTCATGCCCATCCAGAGTGCACGCACATCGCCTTTGGACTCGAACACCCCAACTCCGCTTGGCGCAATGTAGAAGGAGGGCATATCAATCCGCCCAAGTTCGCCAGCCAGGTCATCCGCCTGACCGCCGTCGGTTTGCCCCAGAAAGCGCAGCGTGAGGTGCATATTCTCCTGCCAGACCCAACGTGCACCTGGCACGCCGCCTCGAAGCTTTACCAGCTCCTTACGAAACCATTCCGGCAGTTCTAGGGCGATGAACAGGCGCATGGTCGGAAATTCCCTTAGTCGCCACTCAGGCTCTGTGCCTTAGCCAATGCGTGCGCTGCCGTCGCTGCATCTCCGCTGGCGCTAGCCGCATCAGCCAACCGCCGCCAATCAAATGCACTTCTCGGCCTCAGGCTGGTACGCTCTGCCAACAGGGCTTTGGCTTGTCGGGTGTCACCGGATCGGATCGTGGCATCGATTAATATCTGCTGGAAGACATCGCGCTGGGCGTGACTCCCCCCAATCGCGCTCCATTTGTACCTAACAGACGAAAGTTTAGCGGCGGCGCTTGCGTAATCGCCAGCACCGTAGGCTGCGATGCCATCGGCCATTGGTCTAGCGATGTGACGATACACAGGCCCCCAAGTGCCGCCAGTCGCTCCGCCATGGCTCGCAATAGAACTGCAGCTCGACACGGCCTTCGCGTCCTCTCCGGCACCGCTGAGCGCCAGCATGATATGCAGATCATTGAAGGGCAGTATGTGTTCCTCAGCCTTGGTCGCTGCCACATCTGCCAAGCGATCCCAACGGGAGCCACAGTCCACATCGCGGATTTTAAGGCGCGTCAGCATGGCGGCGGCATTGGCGATATCCAAGCCATCGTCCGTTTCTTCCGAACGGAAGGCGTTGTCGTATAGGTCAAGCACTGCGTCATGCTCGCCAAGCTCCAAGTGGTAGAGCGCCTTATGCCACCACACATGGTTGGCGAAATTATGGACCTTACCGGCCCAATTCGGTTCCTCACGCTCAATCCAGTGAATGCCTTCACGGGCGCGGCCCTGCATTTCCAAAACATGGGCGACGGCATGGACGGACCATGCATCGGTTGGGTCAAGCTCGACAGCGCGTCGACCAATGCGTTCCGCTTCGGCGTAATGCCCGGCTTCCTCCAGCCCAAAGGCCCGCATGCCCAGAACATTCGCGAATCCAGGCGTGTCGTGCGTCCATGCTTGCATAACGCGGGCGACTGAATCCCGGTGCTCCGCGATATTGCCCAGATAGAAGTGCAGGTAATGGACCAGCTTCAGCGCTGCGATATCAAGGGGCCATTGCAGTAGAACCAATTCAAGCAACCGCGCCGCTTCGCCGATTTCTCCATCGGTCCAGGCTGCCAGTGCTGCAGCGTGCAATTTCTCGCGGGCATTGCCATGGGATTCAGCAAGTGCCGTAGCTTTCGATGAGGCTGCAGCCGCGCGCTCCAATAACGGACCAACGACCATCAGATGGAAAATATAGCCTGCCATGCACTGATTCATGGGGGCTTCCGGATCTGCCTGCATTGCTGCCTTCAAGCGCGGGCCTGTGTCTTGCCGAAACCCGATATACCCATCGACCAAGTGGTCGTGCGCGGTAGCAGCCGCTTGGTTTGCCATAGTCAGCCGAAGGCCGCGCTTGTCATGAAATTCCGGCATCGCTTCAGGCTCCGCTAGGCTGTCGTTTGCCAGCAGCCACTTTAACAGATGTCAGGCTATTCTGCATGCCGTTGAGCGCCAGTGATCGCATAGGCTTCGATCTCAATCAGAAGGCCGGGATCGATCAGGCTGGAAACGCCAATTAGAGCGGCAGCCGGCTTATTCCCGCCCATTGCAGCACTGTGAGCATCTAGGAACGCAGCAGACTGGCTCATATCCGTGATGTAAGCGGTAATACGAACGATGTCGGCCATTTCGGCGTCACATGCTTTCAACGCTGCTTCGATCTTCTGATAAACGGCTGTTGTTTGGGCCCCTACATCATCACCGGTATATCCGCCTGTGCCGTCCAATGATGTGGTGCCGGACACATGCACTGTATCACCCACCCTGACTGCGCGGCTGTAGGCGCCAGTTTCTGTCCCGTCTGAAACATCAATGCGCGTTTTCATTCAACCGTCCATTGCGAAAAACCTGTTGAGCGTAGACGCGCCCGAATTATACGGCGACCATTGTCTTCATCCGTTTGGCCTCGTATGCGATGGGGCAGTATAGACAGAACCTTCGCCATCTAGGAATCCGCAGTATGCCCAAAGCCATGTCTCCCGAGGAACGCGCCCTTCGTCAGCAGGTGATCGACGCCTGCCTTGAAATGAATGCCAGCGGGATCAACCAAGGAACCTCTGGGAATGTCTCTGCGCGCTGGGAGGAGGGGCTACTGGTCACTCCATCAGGCGTGCCGTATGTGGAGCTAGAGCCAGAAGACATCGTCTATATGGGCCTGGATGGTTCTTATGAGGCGAAAGACGGTCTCAAGCCTTCTAGTGAGTGGCGCTTTCATGTGGACATCATGGCAGTGCGCCCAGACGTGACCGGGATTGTCCATACACATTCCATGTATGCGACGACGATTGCTATCAAGGGTCTAGATATTCCAGCTGTCCATTACATGATTGCTGCGGCAGGCGGCTCCACAATCCGCTGTGCACCCTATGCCACGTTCGGCACAGCGGAACTTTCTGATCATGCTGTGAAGGCCCTTGAAGGGCGACATGCCTGCATTCTTCGCCATCATGGTGTCATCGCCTGTGGCCCAAACTTAAAGCGTGCGCTTTGGTTGGCCGGAGAAGTCGAGACATTGGCGAAACAGTTTCACCTGTCCATGATGCTAGGCGAGCCCTCCATCCTCCCGGACAATGAAATTGAGAAGGTGATGGCAAAATTCGGGACCTATGGTCCAAAATCGAAAAACTAAGGGAGCACGTGCTATGCGGTTAGAAGGCAAAGTAGCCCTGATTTCAGGTGGCGCTTGCGGCATAGGTGCTGCAATGTCCACCCGGTTCGCCGCAGAAGGGGCCCATGTGTGCATCGGTGATATCGAGGATGCTGCTGGCCTCGCATTGGCCAAAATAATCCAATCCGCTGGGCAAGACGCGCGCTTCATGCGGCTTGATGTGACGGACAGTGCCGCATGGCAAGCCGCTGTTGATACGCTTGTGGCTGACTTTGATGGCGTTGATATCCTGGTCAATAATGCCGGAATTTATGACCGGCGCCCGCTTGAGGAGATCAGCGAAGAGGCTTGGGACCGGGTGATGGATGTAAACGCAAAAGGTCCATTTCTGGGTGCCAAAGCGGTCATACCGGCAATGCGGATGAAAGGTGGCGGGTCAATCGTCAATATTTCCTCGACCGCAGGCATTCGTGGCTCCGTCGCGTCCCACTATGGCGCATCCAAAGGCGCTGTTAGGCTGCTGACGAAATCTATCGCTGGGACATATGCGAAGGATGGTATTCGCTGCAATTCAGTGCATCCAGGCCCAGTTGAAACGGAAATGGGCTATGCGGCTGTACCGGAGGCCGTGCGTGCCGAGCGCTTTGGCCGCATCCCGCTCGGGCGGTTCGCGGATCCTTCCGAAATCGCGAATGCCGTCCTGTTCCTCGCGTCCGATGAAGCATCGTTCATGACCGGGTCTGAAATGGTCGTCGATGGCGGGTCAACCGCAGTCTAACTAGACGTGCTGCCCGCCGTTCACATGGACTTCGGCACCGTTCACATAGGATGCAGGGCCGGTGCAGAGGAAGTAGATTGTGGCTGCGACTTCTTCTGGTGTGCCGAGACGGCGCATCGGAATTTCACGCTCGACAATATCTTCGGTCCCGGGCGATAGAATTGAGGTGTCGATTTCACCGGGCGCAATCGCGTTTACGCGCACGCCACGTCCACCAAATTCCGCCGCCATTTCACGGGTAAGGGCGGCGAGGGCTGCTTTGGACGTAGAATAGGCGACGCCGGCAAACGGATGGACCCGCGTGCCAGCAATAGAAGTCACATTCAGGATGGCGCCCTTCGCGGCTGTCAGCTCATCAATCAGCCCGCGCCCAAGCATGGCGACAGAGAAGAAATTCACTGCAAATACGCGCTGCCAGGCATCCATATCCGTATCGAGCACGCCCATCCGGCCGCCATCTGAAAGCTTTGGCGATATCGCGGCGTTGTTGACCATGGCGTCAAGCCGGCCCTCAGGAAGCTTCTCCCGTATTGCTTCAATGGCATCGGGTAAGCCGTTAAGATCACTTAAGTCCAGCTGGATATGGTTGTCCTTCCCGCCATCCCACGGGCAATGCTCTGAGAATTCATGGCGGGAAACGGTGAGGACACGCCATCCGGCCGCGCCGAAGCGTTTTACCGTCGCATGGCCAATACCCCGGCTGGCACCGGTTAAAAGCAAAGTCTTCGTGGGTTGGTTATCCTGCGCCATCACGCATCGTCTCCAGCGGGCGTATGAATGGCCTAAGGCATACTCCTATTCCAGGATTCGCGCCACAGAAGCTTTATCGAAGCCTGCGACCTGTTTGTACTGACTGGATACGGCTTCAAGTTCCGCTTGGCTGATCACATCTTCCAATCGCTCAAACCCATCAGGTGCACGCTCCTCAACCATCTGCATAACCTGCTCAGGCCCTTGGCGACGGTTCGCAGCGACCAGGGCCGCAGTTGCTGGCAGACGCATGGCTTCATAGCGCTTCAGCGCACCGTGGACATCGCCAGCCCCATCTGCAAGTGATTCAGCCAAAGCCCGGGCATCAAGGATGGCTTGGCTGGCACCGTTTGATCCCACGGGATACATGGGATGGGCGGCATCCCCCAGAAGCGTCACAGGGCCGAAACTCCAGGCCGGAACTGGATCACGGTCCACCATCGGGAACTCCAGCGCTTCCGGCGTTTTGGCCGCAAGGGCAGGGAAGTCCAGCCAATCGAATGACCAATCCTTGAAAGCTGGCATGAAGTCTTCAAACCGCCCGGGCTTGTTCCAGCTTTCCCGCGATGGCGGCAGATCACCCGGCTTGCCTATCCTGATTTCAGCGATCCAGTTCGTCAGACTCCGGCCCGCCTCAAACGCCTTTTGTGAGATCGGATAGACGACCAATTTCTGGTTCTCATGGCCAGCCATGATCATACTGCGACCAGAAAGAAACGGTGCGTCCTCAATGGCCGCGCGCCAAAGCACTGCGCCGGACCAATGCGGTGGGCCTTCGTCTGGATAAAAGCCTTTGCGCACAGCTGAATGAATGCCATCCGCACCGATCAGTGCATCCGCGACTACGGGGCCATACAGGTCGCCGCTCGTACCGGTATCAAACCAAACGCCAACGCGGCCGCTCGGCCAAACGGTATGGCGCACATAGGTGTAGCCTTCTCGCACGCGGGCAGGGCCGAGGCGCTCTCGCACAGTGTCCAATAACAACATCTGAAGCTCGCCCCGATGCAGGGAGAACTGCGGGACGGGATAACCGGCCTCAAGCCCACGCGGCTCGCGCCAAATGCGTTGGCCAAATTTGTTGAAAAACAGTAATTCCTGGGTCTCAATGCCGATCTTTGCCAAATCATCCAACAAGCCCAGGTCTGCCAGGACAGATACCGCATGAGGCAGCAAATTGATGCCGACCCCCAACGGCTGTAACTCGGGGGCGGCTTCATACACAGTGACAGAATGGCCTTTTGCATGCAGCGCCAGCGCCGCCGTTAGTCCGCCAATGCCACCGCCTGCAATCAGAATATCCATAAGGCTTTCATAACCCTTGTTTAGGTGACGCCACCGTCGAATAGGTTTAGCTTAAGCCAAATTCTGTTGCTAGGAGTGCGAACCTGATGTCCGCCATGAAACCCGCCCTTGCGCTAACGCCCGTTCCAAACCGTCGCCGGGCTGTCGTTGAAGCTGTCCAGAAGATGGAAGAGAAGGGCTATGCTGGCCTGTATTGCCCATCAACATTGGGCGGCATGTCCCTGGTTGAAGCACTGGCTTGGCAAACGACGTCCATACCATTCGGCGTGACGGTGGCACCAATCTATTCCCGCGTGGCGGAGGATTTCGCTGAAACCGCAGCGTCGTTGAACGAAGTGTCCGGCGGGCGTTTTCGGTTGGGCGTTGGCGTTTCCCACGGCCCGACCCAGGCAAAGTTTCGTGCGGCTGTTGGTAAACCCATTGGCGATATGCGTGAATTCGTTGAGCGCTATAAGGCTGCGACCGGTGCTGGTGAACCGGCCCCCCTAACGCTCGCTGGCATGCGGCCCCGCATGATTAAAATGGCGGGAGAGGTTGGCGACGGGCTTGTGTTCGCCAACGCAGCACTAACGAAAGCTAAAGAATCATTGGCGCTTCTGCCTCAAGACAAACTGGATGATCCAGACTTCTTCATCGGCAATATGATGCCCACATGTATTTCGGATGATATCGAAGCCGCCAAAACCGTCCATAAACGCACGCTCTCCCGCTATGTCCAACTGCCCTATTATCGCTCCTATTGGCGGGAGGCTGGATATGCTGAGGAAATGGCGGAAATTGATGCGCTGATTGAACGCGGCGATACCGCCAGTATTTCTGACCGGCTGTCTGATAAATGGCTGGATGACATCACCCTGTTCGGCTCTGCCTCTAGGGTGCGCGAGCGGGTAGAAATGTGGCGGGAAACGGGTGTAAGGACTCCAATTCTCGTGCCTTCATCTGCCAATGGGAATCAGATGAAAGCTGTTGAGGAAATCTTTGAGGCTTTCGATTGAGGCGAAAAATGAAATCCATTCCTGCCGCGATCGTCCTCGCGGTGTCGGTTTTTCTGGCGGCACCGGCGCTCAGCCAGAAAACGCCAGACCAGCGCGGGACGTGGAGCTTCACACTTGAGAATGACATCATCGCTGGTACAGACCGCGACTATACCAACGGCGCGCTGATTTCATACGTCAGCCCTACGAATGATCTACCGTTCTTCGCGGACTGGGCACCAGCCCAACTGACATGGCTAACCAGCGCCAAGAAATGGCATATGACCTATGGCATTGGTCAAAATATGTACACGCCGGAAGATATCACGCTCGACCCGCCGGACCCTGCGGACCGGCCTTACGCTGGCTTTCTTTACGGCACAATCGGCTTGATTGCGGACGAACGCCATTCTGATGGCGAGCCCCGACAGCTTGATGTCGTTGCATTAGACATTGGCATAGTGGGCCGCCATTCGCTGGCTAAGGAAACCCAGAAACTCGTCCATCGCGTGATTGGCGATACCGACCCTAGAGGCTGGGACTCGCAGCTTGGCACAGAGATTGGCGTGCGCTTGCTCTATGAGAGAAGCTGGCGGGCGAGCCAGAAGTGGGATTTGCCTGTTATTCCGCTGGAAGGCGATATAACGCCCTATGTTGGCGCAGCGCTTGGTAATATTGAAACCTACGGAACTGCTGGCATTTCATTCCGCTTGGGTGAAGATTTAGGCGATGATTACGGACCGCCAAGGGTGCGTCCAGCGCTGTCTGGGCCAGGATTCTTCAAGAATGTTGATGGCTTTTCCTGGTACGTATTCGCTGGTGCGGCGGGTAGAGCGGTTGCGCGTGATTTGTTTGTGGAAGGCAGCACGTTCGAAGTCAGTCCGGGACTAGATTTGATGCCATTCCAGCTTGATCTTCAAGCCGGACTCGCAGTCCAAATCGGGCGCGTTGAACTGGCGTTCACGCATGTCGTGCGGTCACCGCAACACACCAAGCAAGATCGCTGGAGCCGTTTCGGCTCCATCAACCTGCGGACACGCTTCTAGGGCGTGTGAACGGCTTCGATCTCTAGTAATTCCAGAACAGCTGGCGGACCCTGTGTCTGCGTTGCCATCATAATGTCTATGATGGGGATTGGATCAGTCTTAGCCGTTGTCACTTTAAGCGACCCGCCTTCGCGCAGAAACGCCGCAAGGGCTTTTCCAATTGATGCAGCCCGTACTGAGCCAAGCTGTGCTGCCAATTGCTCGGCCTGCGCGGCAAGGCCCTCTGCAATCTGATCCGGCGTTCCACCGCGTTGCTCGCTAAAGGCCTTAAGTGCGACCGCGCGCAGCCCTTCATCCTTCGCTTCAATCGTGAGGCCGCCAATGCCAGATTGCATCAATGGCCCGGCCCATTCCTGCTCTGGTAATTTGCGAAGGTCTTCAACGTCTATCCCGCTGATTTTCCCAGAAATATTGACTGCCGCAAGCTCCTTCAGCGCGACAGAGAGATCATCAATATTGACCGTCCTCGCTTTTGGGCTGGCCGTCACATCAATCCCATAGCCAAGCGATAATTGCTTAATCCCTTGCGCCTGTAGCATTGCGAGCACGGCACCTGCACGCGGATCACTCTGCGCCAATTTATCCATTGGTAGGTCAATTCCAGAAACGATCGTCGCGAACTGCACTTGGCCGCTTGCGTCCGCGCGCATTGGGACCATTAAAACATCACCAATCACAATGCCGGTGTCATTCGGCAAGGTTATGTTTTGATTTTTTAAACTCCAACGTCCAAATGTGATCGCTGGAATGGCCGCTGCAATCGTACTGTCGCGATAGTAATTTTGAGCATGAACCAAGCTATCCGGCGTCACCACGTCACCTAACACGGTGCGCAGATATGCAGGCAGCGCGCTCAAGTCAGCCCCTTCATACGAGAGGGAATCGATAGACGTCGTGGCACCAACTGGCGTGGTCTGCTTAACGCTGGATATTTTCATAAAGCCAACTTTGAGGCCCCTATAATCCTGTGCCGAAATTCGCTCAATCGTCTGCGTTTGAAGCTTTGGAACATCAATGACGAGGTTGGTCATCTCGAATACGTCCATGCCCGTATTCTTCGCGACGACATCCTCCATCATCGCAATGAAAAATTCAAAGACTTGGGCAATTTCCTCAGGCTTCGGCTCGCCAGTGGGGCGCTTCAATAGTTCAAAAAATTTCGGGTAGATGTTGAAGACTTCTGGATTCAAGTCAGCGTTTTCAACGAAATACGTATCGTAGCTGAAATTGCCTGCAACAGGTTTGGCGGCGCCGCCAGCGCGGTTAGGTGCGAGAATATTGAAGCGGGCCTTCGAGGAATTTGTCTCGGCACGCTGCACAGAAACAAGATCACCAATTTTCAGGTCTGTAAGGGCCAAGCTTCCCCAATCCATGCTGAAGTCGCCACTCACCTCATCTTTAGCAAAGGTGCCGCCAAGCGATAGATTGCTGATGTTAAGCGCGCTGAGGCCACCTGACCGGGCATCGCGTACGGCAAGCGCGCCTAAGCCAGCTTTGATCGAGTCTGTACCCTCTTGCCAATAAAAGCGAACGTCCGCTTGTTTGATGTCAGAAAACTCTGCACCGATCGTTCCAAGAAGGTCATTGAGATCAAGCTTGTCTGCTTTGACGCCGGAAAGCGTGCCAGCTTTTCCTGTCAATTTACCGCCGCTGGCCTCGTCGACCATTGTGAACCCTGACCATGAAATCCGCTCGGCCAGTTGTTCTATCTTGCCATCTGCGCCCGCGGACGCTGTGCTTGCAGCGTCGAGATCATAGCCTTCGATGACCAAATCATTGAAAGTCACGAGCATGCGTAGCGTCTCACCGCCAACATCAACCGTCACGACATCCGTAACTGCACCAACTTCAGCCTGGTCCTTCCAATAATCCAGCTTGGCGTTCTGATAGCCCGTTCGCTCATCCGTCTTGCCCGCGAAATAGCCATCAAGCGCGCCTTTGAATTCACCATCTGCATAGACAGGGATACCGAACCATGCGCCGACAGCTGCTATGAGCGCGGCAACTCCGGCAATAATAAATTTCTTCATGGTACAAGCTCCTGCGGACGGATATTGAGATTTAGCGTACTTGAACTAACGCAACCGTTAAAGCGGGCGCGGCCAAATCTTGGCCCATGCAATGCCCAAGGGCGCGCGTCAGTTCGGCGCGCTTTCGAATGGCCCGAGCGCCCTATACCTTATGCAAGTGATTACGGTTTCAGGAAGGCGATGGTGATGAGCGGATTGTTATGGCTTCTAATCCCGCTGGCGATTGCAGCAACGGCTATCGTGCTGATCATCGGCATTGGCGGCTTCGCAGGCGGTGGCGAATTCAACAAGAAATACGGCAATAAGCTGATGCAAATGCGGGTGCTGTTGCAGTTTATTGCGATTCTCTTGATCTGCGGCGTGCTCTATCTGGCGAAATAACCGCCCATGCGTCGCTTCAACGGCTCGCGGCTGCTGTAGCGGCCCCCATGGTGATCAACGCGCCTCCGCCAATCCTTGTCAGCCATTGAATGACCGACGGGCGCTGCAGCTTCTGGCGCAGCTTGTCCGCGAGGAGCGCGTAGGTCAGCGCATTCATCGCTGCGAGCCCCACAAATGTCGTGATCATAAGTGCAAATTGTGGGGCAAGCGGCGCGCTTGTATCCACAAACTGTGGGGCGAAGGCTATAAAGAATGCGATGGACTTGGGGTTTAGCGCCGTCACAGCAGCCGCATGAACAAAAACACTATTGGCGCGAACGGCAGGTGCCTCTGTAGAGGCTTCAAATCGCGCACCTCCAGCACTCCGCAGAAGCTGAACGCCAAGATAGACCATATAAGCTGCACCCACCCATTTCAGAACGGTGAATAGCTCCGCTGACGCCAAGACAAGAGCGCCCAGCCCAGCCAAGGATGCCGTCATGGCCACGGCATCCCCCAATGCAACACCGGCGACAGTCGCCAATGCCACACGCCGACCTTGTGTCAGTGCATAGCTCAGTACCAGCAGGACGGTTGGGCCTGGCAGCAGCAGCAGAAGTGTTGACGCCGCCACGAAAGCTAGCCAGGTCGTGATATCCATAAGCCGCAGTCCGCTTACATGTAGTCTTCAGCCAAAGCCTGGGCGATCTGCACGGAATTCCAGGCCGCACCCTTGCGTAGATTGTCAGAGACAATCCACATATTCAGCCCGTAAGGTACGGTCGTGTCCTCACGAAGGCGGGAGACGAAGACGGCAGTATCACCGGCAGCATCTTTCGGCGTGATGTATCCAGCAGCCTCACGGCGATCCATAACGACAACGCCATCAGCGTCCTGGAGCAGGTCAACAGCTTCCTCAAGTTCCAGCGGCGATTCGAATTCCACGTTCACAGACTCGCTATGGCCAACGAATACCGGCACCCGAACACACGTGGCGGAGACTTCAATCTCTGGGTCTAGAATTTTCTGGGTTTCGACCACCATTTTCCACTCTTCGTGGGTGGAGCCGTCTTCCATAAAGTCGCCAATATGGGGGATGGCGTTGAAAGCAATCGGGACCGGGAATGTTTTCGGGTGGGCTTCCTCCATCTGGTAGATGCCCTTCGTCTGTCTGTAGAGCTCATCCATCCCAGCTTGCCCAGCACCACTAACGGCCTGATACGTCGAGACCACGATACGCTTGATGCGCGCGGCGTCGTGCAATGGCTTAAGTGCGACGACCATCTGGATCGTTGAGCAGTTCGGGTTCGCGATAATGTTCCGCTCCCGGAAGCCTTCAAGCGCATGACGGTTCACTTCCGGCACGATCAGGGGCACATCAGGGTCCATGCGGAAATGGCTGGTGTTATCGATAACGACACAGCCTGAATTCGCAGCACGCGGCGCATGCTCAGCCGATACTTTGCCGCCCGGTGAGAAGAGGGCGATGTCAAAGCCTTCGAAATCAAATTTCGCCAGCTCTTTTACCTTGAGCGTTTCATCGCCGAACGACACCTCTTTACCGATAGAAGCGGAGGAGGCGAGGGCGACGACTTCATCAACCGGAAAGTCGACCTCATCTAATGCTTCAAGAATGGCGTGGCCGACAGCGCCGGTCGCACCTGCAACAGCAACCTTGTAGCCCATGGCGAAGGGTCCTAATCAAATACTCAAGAATGGAAGGAACGCGTGAGATAAGGCGATCCAGCGCGTTTAGCAAGTGAGGCCGGAACATGACTGAGCAGAATATGGACGGAAAATACAAAACATACACTGAATTCTGGCCCTATTATCTGTCAGAACATCGAAAGCCTGAGACCAGGGGCCTGCACTATTTCGGTACGGGCCTTGGCATCGCTTTGATGATCGCAGCCGCCATTCTACTGGATTGGACTCTCATCCCAGCAGCCCTGATTAGCGGTTATCTATTCGCCTGGATTGGACATTTCTTTGTCGAGCGTAACCGACCAGCCACTTTCACCTACCCGCTCTGGTCAATCGTGAGTGATTTCCGCATGCTGGGACTTTGGTTAGTAGGTAAGCTTGATGCCGAATACGCCAAAGCTGACATTGACGCGTCTTATGGATCCTGACCCTAGAAGGTTCAACCACGATGAATACCAACGCCAACGCCATGCGCGTTCTATACTTCACCCGCCCGATGGAAAATTCGTTTCTGGATGTATTGGAAGCCGATGGTGGTTTCACTGTCGAACAACGTCATCTGACGGATCCTGAAGACACCATTTTTGAGGCGCTCAGCCAGACGCATGTCTACAGCATCTCCAGCGCCAAAGATGAGCTGCCTAAGCAGTTTTGGGGCGTGGACTCATTATTTGAGCGCTGCCCGAACATTCTGATGCTGTCCACATATGGCGCTGGGTACGATGTGTGTGACCTGGAAGCTGCAACGCGGGCAGGGGTCGCCGTTGTCAATCAGGCTGGCGGTAACAAGGAAGGTGTAGCCGAACACGCACTCGCCATGATGCTGACTGTTTCGAAGCGTCTTATCGAGTCAGACCGGGCCGTTCGGCGGGGTGGCATCACAGACCGTGATGCTTTTAAGGGCACGGAACTTAAGGATAAAACCGTTGGCATTATTGGCCTTGGCCATGTTGGCAGCCGATTAGCGGATCTCTGCACGGGGCTCTTCAACTGCCGCATCATTGCCTATGATCCGCTGCTCACTGCCGAAGAAATCACGGCCAGGGGCGCTACGAAATTTGACAGCTTGCATGAGATGGTCGCGGAAGCTGATTTTGTTTCACTGAACTGCCCACTTATTCCAACAACACGGGGGATGGTCGACGGATCGGTTTTTGAAGCCATGAAAGACGGCGCGATCTATGTCGCGACCGCTCGTGGCTATATTCACGACGAGGATGCGCTGGTGGCAGCTCTCAAGTCCGGCAAGCTTGCTGGTGCCGGCATTGATGTGTGGGACATTGAGCCGCCGCCGACGGACCACCGATTGCTGCAAATGGATAATGTTTGCCTGTCGCCACATACAGCGGGCATTACGGTCGAGAGCCGCCGCAATATTGCTAAGATCGGTGCCGAACAATTGGTGCAGGTACGCAACGGTGAAAAACCACCCCGCCTGCTGAACCCGGAAGTATGGCCGAAGTTCCAAGACCGATTTGAAGCCGTGTTCAATATCCGTCCGGAAGACTAATTCTGCCAAACTAGGCGATTATGTGGGCAAGGGGGCTCAGACGATGCTGACCAGAATGCAATTCCTGGCCACGCGCTGGGCTCTCACCGCCGCTATGCTCATGACTTTACTAAGTTTGGGCATATCCTATGAAGCTTGGGCGCAGGCGATCCATCCGGCCCAACGCGCCATTGCTGCCGCCAATACCGAGAAAGCCAGCGAAGCCGAAATTGATCCTGCCAAGCAAAGCCTGGAATCGCTGATCGCGCCCATCGTGCGGGACGCGGTTCAGGCGGAACTAAAATCTGCTAAAGCAGCAAAACCGGCTGGTGACCCAATGGATCAAACCAGCAGTGCTGATCCATTTGCCGACCTCATCGAGAATCTGCGTACAAGTGTCGGCCAAATCGCCGGTAATTTTAACCGCGTGATGGTCATCGCGAGCAATCTCGAAGGCCACGCCAACCGCGCCTTTTTGCTGTTAACAGACCTTGAAGGCTGGCCAGTCGCTTGGGCTGGCCTCCTAAATCTGGCATTGATGTTGGCAGCAGGGCTTGCTGCCGCGTCGTTCGCTTACCGTAGGCTAGAGCGGTTTATCCGTCCCAAACCATGCGAAAGCTTTCACTTAATCCCAAGGCTATCTGCGTCCCTTGCAGGCCTTGCGCGCGATGGCTTGGGGCTGGCCGTATTTGTACTTGTCGCCTTTGCCCTCAGCCTCATATGGTTTGAACAGAATGCGCCCATCCGCATCCTTTTGCTGGGCGGGCTGGGTGCCGCAACGACAGGATATGTAGGCTGGATTATCGGCCGCTTTTTATTGGCCCCCCACGCACCTGAGCGCCGCCTGGCGCATGTATTGAACGCCTCAGCCCTTCGCACATCCAGATGGCTGACAGCGGTTATGTTACTGGCTGGGTTCATGACCTTCGCTGGCGGCGTATTCAACCTAACGACAATGCCTCGTGGCGCATTCGCCTTGTTGCTCATGCTTGGTGGTTTAACTATTGCCTTATTAACGGCACGGTTGGTTCTGCGAAGCGGTGGACGTTCAGATGACGCCGAATACCCCACACTCAGCAGAGGGGTGCGGTTTTCGCTGCTGATCGGTCTACTGCTGCTTACTCTTTTGTGGACGGTAAGCCTGCTTTCCGGCGATCTTAGTAAGCCAGTCGCTGTTCTCATGGTATTCGCGGCAATCGCGGGGGCGGTATATTTCGGCGCGATCAAAGCCCGCCGCGTGCATGTGGTTCATCATACGGCTACAGATATCCCGGTTGATCCAGAAGATATCGCCGAGATGGGTGACGCTGCGGATCAAACTGCCCCAAAGCCCGATACACTTGAAGTCGAATACAGCTCTGCCTGGCTGGCGAAAGTGTTGGAATACGTACTATTCGGCCTGGCTGGCTTGGCGCTTTTGCATGTGTTTGGGGTGGACATGATCGCCGCGTTGAATAGCTCTATCGGCCTCAAAATTGCTGAAGCTGCTGGGAAAGTCGCCACGATACTTGTTGTTGCGGCGGTCGCGTGGACATTGGTCGAGCAAAGCATCGCGCGGATTATGGAACGTGAGGAGGCCCTAGCCCGCGCTAATGCTGGCGATCAGGCGATTGATGAGGATGGCCTTGGCGGCCTGGTCACATCCCGCTTTGGTACGCTTTTGCCACTGATGCGCGGGTTTGTTCTTTCGGTGCTGGCGATCATCACGATCATGGTCGTGCTGTCATCAATGGGCATTGATATCGGGCCACTGCTTGCAGGTGCTGGTGTCGCAGGCATTGCAATTGGCTTTGGCGCCCAGGCCCTGGTGCGGGACATCATTTCCGGCGTGTTCTTCCTGATTGATGATGCCTTCCGCGTTGGCGAGTATGTAGAGTTTGGTGAGATCCGAGGGCAGGTGGAGAAGATTTCCATCCGTTCCATGCGCCTTCGCCATCATCGTGGTGCCATCCATACCGTGCCGTTTGGTGAATTGCGGTCCATCACCAACTACAATCGCGACTGGGCGATTTATAAGCAGGAATTCCGCCTGCCTTATGACACAGACACGGAAGTCGTCCGCAAGATTATCAAGAAGGTTGGCTTAGCCTTGCTTGAACACCCTGAGCTTGGTGAGAAGTTTATTCAGCCACTGAAATCGCAAGGTGTGTTTAGGATTGAGGAGGGCGCGCTTATCCTCCGCACCAAGTTCATGTGCAAGCCGCGCGAGCAGTTTGTCATCCGTAAAGCCGTATTTCAGGACGTAAAGAATGCGCTCTACGCTGCCGGTATCGAGCTGGCGCAACGCCGCGTTCAGATCGAATGGAATGGACACGGACAGACAGAGGACGGCGGCCAGCCAGCTGGGCAACCATCGGGCCAAGCCATCGCCGCAGCCGGGGGTGCCGGTCTTATAGCCTCGACGGGTAAAGCGAAATCCGCATATCCTGATGAGCCATAAGCGGACGCAGTATCGTAAAGATCATTAAAACTAGGAGGACCCCATGCAGGGCATCGTATTTCTCGGCGATCGGCAGGTTGAATTGCGGCAGTTTGATGATCCCACCCCCGGTCCTCGGGATGTAATCCTTGAAATCAGGGCTTCTGGCATGTGTGGGACGGATTTGAAGGCCTACCGCCCAAAGTTTGAACCAGGCGTGGTTCGCGGCGGCATCAAGCGCGCCTCCACACCCCAGATCGCGGGCCATGAGCCGTGCGGCGTCGTGGTGGAAGTCGGCTCTGCCGTAACGGAGCGGGAGGCCCGTATAGGCCAACGCGTCATGGATCACCACTACGATGGATGTGGCGTGTGCCGTCATTGCCAATCTGGCTGGTCACAAATGTGCGACGATGGGGCGATCGTATTCGGCTCCGTCGCCCATGGTGCCCACGCCAAATACATGCGCGTCCCAGCGCACACACTGGTGCCATTGCCAGATAGCCTTTCGTTTGAAGCGGGTGCTGCAATCTCCTGCGGCACTGGTACGGCCTACGGGGCGTTGAAGCGTTTGGGCTTAGAAGGTGATGAGACGCTCGCCGTGTTCGGGCAGGGGCCAGTTGGCCTCTCGGCGACACAGCTTGGCGTCGCTATGGGGGCCCGCGTCATTGCCATTGATATCTCGCCAGAACGCCGTCAGATGGCGTTGGATATGGGGGCCGATGAAGCATTGGACCCAATGGCGGTTGATCCCGCAGAGGCCATCAAAGACCTAACCCATGGTGAGGGTGCGCACAAAACCTTGGATAGCTCCTCCTCACCAGACGCCCGCCGGGCCGCCGTACGCGTCACCCGGGCATGGGGCAGTGCATGCTTCGTTGGCGAAGGAGGTGAAGTGATCCTTGAAGTCTCGCCAGACCTGATCCGCCGCCAGGTAACGCTAATGGGCCACTGGACCTTCTCCAAAGTTGGCCAAGCCGATTGCGCCCGCTTCGTCTCCGACCGCAAAATCGATGTCGACAGCCTCTTCAGCCACAAATGGTCGCTCGATCAGGCAGATGAAGCCTACAAACTGTTCGACCAACAGAAGACCGGCAAAGGCGTATTCCTACCGCAGGGCTGAAGTTCATGAATAAGCTCATATATTTAGGTCTCTGCGCCTGTCTGCTTTTCGGCTGTACTAATAAATACCGAATGAAAGATGTGACTGGTGTTGGACGCCTGGACCTTCCAGCTATGACTTGGAAGCAACTCACTGCATTCGCCGCCAACCCGGGAGCAATGTATATGTCCGTGGATCCACAATCAGGCGGTACCTATTTCGCAAGGTGTCCGGAGGCACCCTGTATCGGCGGCGATACTCTGCGTTATGTGATCGATCGCTGCTCTAGCAAGTACAACGGGCAATGCAAACTTCTCTCGGCCGGCCGACAGATAGCCTGGGACGGACCAATATACGTAGCAGATCGCCTTGTATGGACACCTGAAATTGGGCGTCAGACCGAAATAACGTGGAGGCATGCTGAAGCGATTAAACGGAAGCGGCTCGGCATTATTTTGAATATCCATTATCAAGCCACTGACCGTTCCAGCGCGAGCAAATGGCGGCGCGGAACGGCTTGGATGCGACAGTCATCAAGCAGCCCAACGCTATTCGTCGAGTTGGAAGGCAGTGCTACCTGTGATGTTAGTCTAATGCCTGAAACCAGTTCAAGCGGCCGTGTGACCCCACTCAAAGGAGCTATCAAGGGCGAGTGCTTCGATAATGCGGGCGCGAAACTCATGAGCTTAGAAGGGCACTATGAAAGCAAAAAGCCTTTTAACGGTGTGGTGAAAGCAACGGACCAATCCGGGCGTAAACTTGAGATTTGGTATAAGCGCCGGATTACCTCTTCCTTGCACTCTACTCCCTGCTGTTTCCCGAATCCTCACAAGCGCCTTGGTGCTCCCGTAGGCCCCCGGCATCATGCAAACGCTTCTACATCGCTGAATAGCAGCCTTAGGCCTATAGTTCCGTTTACGGATATACAATAGGTAAAACGCCCCACCGCATATTGATATCAAGCTGCCACATCAGGTTGATAGACCGCAGAATAAAAGCGTCAAACGATCTGATTGCGGAGGTCGTTGCCCGCGGTCATTCTTTCCAGATTGTCCATCAGGATGTCGAGGACGTTGTCTTCGTATATTCGGGTTTCGCCACCGGAATGCGGGGTGAGCAGGATGTTTTCCAGGCCCCAGAGTGGCGAGTCTGCGTGGAGGGGTTCGGGCTCCGTCACATCAATGCCTGCCCCTGCGATCTGGCCATTTTGTGCGGCTGCGACCAGGGCATCGTGGTCAACGCAGCCGCCACGCGCGACGTTGACGAGATAGCCGGTTTCCTTCATTGCAGCGAAAGCCTTGGCGCCCATCAAATTGCGGGTTTCTGCCGTTAACGGGCAGGCCAATACGACGATATCAGCACGCGGCAGCAGTGACACAAACTTATCAGTTGTATGAAGTTCATCGACGCCTTCAACGGCCTTGGATGGGTCACGCCGCACGCCAATAACATTCATGCCAAACGCCTTTGCCAGTCGTGCAATCCGGCCGCCAATCTGGCCCGTGCCATAGATCAACAACGTCTTGCCCGGCAGTTCTTCTTCCCGGCGGGAGATGTCTGCGATCATCGGGCGCCAATGGGCCTTCCGCTGATTATCCCGTGCAATATGGGTGAGGCGGGTCATGCCGAGGATAAGCGCCAGTGCATGATCGCTGACGGCATTGGCGTTTACGCCAGCTGCGTTGGCCAGCTTAACGTTGTGCGCCTTGACGGCAGCTTGATCGAACTGGTCATAGCCAACGGCACAGACCTGGACAAATTGCAGGGACTTGGCTTCATCCAGGAATTCATTTTTCCAGAATCCAGACGCCACAAGCACATGCCCTTCGCCAATGCGAGCGCGGGTATCTTCCGGCGTAAATGTCTGAAAATGCTGAATCCCTGTGCCACGCGCTGCAAAACGATCAGCGAGTTGATAGGCGCTGTGGGCAAAGTGGATATTGAGAGCATCGCGGGCTGGAAAATTGGTCAATGGCTGGTCCTTGGGAAACGGATATCCGGTGCCGAATAAGGTACAGCAGGATAGGGCATGGGCCAAGTAAGGCCTCCAATTTGCAACAACAAGCATCGCGCCTTGCAAACTAGGGTCTCGACAATAGGGCCCTTGCCCTGAAATTAATTGTTATTCGCACGCGTTCGCAATATGGTTTTAGCTGTGAATATTTCCATAGGTGGTTGTATGGTCGTGAAAAAATATAAGCGCTTTTCCATTCTGGGGTTGGCGTTGTTGATCATAGGCTGCGTCGCCACCCAATCCTTGGATGACATCATCGGCACTGGACGGGTTGATATCGCCCAGCGAACTTGGACGCATTTTCAGAAATACAAAGATCTGCCGGACGGTGGTGCATTCGTCTACAACAGGCGCGCAAGGTATGCATATTATAACTATTGCCCAGAGGTCCAATGCGCTTTGAGTGATAGGGTCCGCGACGCGATTTATGGATGCGAGCAAAAGTCGGGTGAGGGCTGTAAGCTCTTCGCACAAAATGGTGAAATTGTTTGGCGTGGCTAAGTCTATGTTGATGGCGCGAAAGTTCATAATGGCATAGACAAGGCATCAGCATCATCCAGTCCTCCAATCCGATTGCCTGCGAAGTATAGAATGGTTTCTAAAACTGATCAGGGGCCGTGGCGCGTCGGTACAATAGAAGTGCGCGAAGATGGCTTAAGTAATGTGTTCTCAGCAGAGTTTGCGAAGAACATTCGATGTGAGGGCACATTTCTTGGTGCACAGCGGTTTAAGACATCGGCCAAGTATTTCACGACCATGCGTGGTGAATGCCTGTTTGGAAAAATGATCGAACCGTATTCTACATTCACTGGCTCTCTTAATGTGATCGCAAAGCACACCGGCCATATCACCGCGAAAGACGGCCAGGGGCGAAAGACAGAGATCGTATTTCAGTCACGGCGCTGATTCACTGCCTTTGACCCCTTAACCTCCACCGCACTAGACTGTCCGCTAAGGATTATTCCGGATGGAGAAGCCGCGTGCGTACAGTTCGCATCTGTCGTGAAGATGAGCTGGAAGATCAGGGTAAGACCGTTGTTGAGATTGACGGGTTGCAGATTGGTGTGTTCCGGCTCGGCGACGATTTCTTTGCATACAAGAACCTGTGCCCCCATCAGGGCGGACCGGTCTGCCAAGGACGCATCTATCAGAGGGTGGTTGAAAAGCTCGACCCTGACATGAAAAGCCGAGGGCGCGATTTTGATACGAATGGCGTGCACGTCGTCTGTCCATGGCATGGCCTGGAATTTGATATACGCACGGGCAAATTTGCCGGCGCATCAGACGTCGACATCATGAGCCTTGAAGGATACGCAACACAGGTTCAGGACGGGGATGTGTATGTCATCGTCGAATGATGACACCCGACAGAATGACCCGGCTGCCGCCGTCGAGGATATGTCAGACAAAATCTGGCAAGATGCGAAGGCGCTTTTAGCTGAAGGCGAGGCGGGGCGCGTTTCGGATGTTGCCGTTGCGCGCATTATGACAGCCGCCATTAAGCTCTACGCCGCAAAAGCGGATGGCGAGCAACGGAGCCCAAAAGCTGTTTTGGGCCACACAGACGAGGTGGTCACGCCAACTGAAGCGCTGACTGCCGTAACCGAAGTTTTGCGGGCGCTCCGCATGGGACCGATGGAATTCGGCCTCTGGTCGAGACGGCGCCCGGAGGACTATCATGATCAACCGCCAGAGAGCCTGAAAGAGTAGGCTCGGCGCCGCATTGACTAGCCAAGGAGGCGACTATGGACGCCAATATCGTTCCCTCAAAGGCCATGCCCGTCCAGGAAATGGATGTCTATACCGACACCCGGGATTATCTGGCCCCGGCCCGTCGCGATGCCCGCGAAATGGGTTTTGCTGACTGGTTCATCTGCGATATTGACGCGCATCACCTGGAAACGGTGCATTGGCACGAGGTGATCGAGCATATCGAGGACCCTGTCGTGCGCCACCAGGCGATGATGTACCAGAAGGAACGGTTTGGGGCACCACCATACGGCCTGAACGGTGATCTTGGTTTGCGGTATCAGGATGTTGGCGGGCGCATTCCCCACCAGTCCGGCCAGCGTGAAAAGGTCGAGGAGACGGATGTCCACCGGGACGTCACGCTGACCCGTCGCGCTATGGAAGCGCTCTGCGTCGACAAAATGGTGGTCTTCCCGACACCCATGCTGTTCCTCGGAATGCACCCCCAAGTCGACATGGAAGTGCTGCTGACCCGCGCCTACAATAAGTGGCTGACGGAGCGTGTCCTTCCAGGTGATGAAGGTATGGCAAGCCTCGTGCTCCTGCCCTTTAACTCACCGGAAGAAGCGTGCCGCACCGTTGAAGAGTTTGCGGACAAGCCGGGCGTCATCGGCTTCACCGTAACATCAACGCGGTATAAGCCCGTCCACGCGAACGAATATATGCGCCTCTATTCCATGATTGAGGAAACAGGCAAGCCGATTGCCTTCCATGCGGGGTATCACTGGCAGGATCCGTCCTTGGCAACCTGCAATAGCTTCCTTGGCATGCACGCCCTGGGTTTCGCCTGGTGCAATATCGTCCATATGACAAACTGGGTGCTGAATGGCATTCCTGAACGCTTCCCAAAACTCAAATCTGTGTGGATTGAAAGTGGGTTGTCCTGGATTCCGTTCGTCATGCAACGGCTCGACGATCAATACCTGATGCGCATGTCAGAAGCGCCGCTGCTGAAGCAGATGCCGTCTGATTATATGCGGCAGAACTGCTGGTACACGTGCCAGCCGATGGAGAAATCCAGCGAGGTTGGTCTCAAAGCAACGTTTGAGATGATCAACGCAAAGACCCAACTGCTGTATGCATCTGACTGGCCACATTTCGACTTCGATGCCCCCCGGGTAATCGCGGAAATCCCTTGGATCGATGAAGAATCCAAGCGGAATATCCTGGGCATGAATGCTGCTAATTGCTTTGGGCTAGAGCCAAAACTGCGCTGGAAATAGCCGTGTTCTTTTTTTATTCTTGAATTAGTGCCTAATACACACTTCTTTTGATCTCCAACCTGGAGGAGATCACGCATGTCCAAGATCAATCGGAAATTCTTTTTTGACACGGTTCGCCTGCGGCTCTTTGATGGCAAGCTGAAGCTATCGCAAGTCAGCGGCCTCACAGTGCTGCTCGATTATTGGGAACTAAAGCACAGCAAGAAAGATGATCGCTGGCTTGCATATGCGTTGGCGACGGCCCACCACGAAGTCGACCGCAAGATGCAGTCAATCAAAGAATATGGGCCGGATTCCTACTTCAAGCGCATGTACGATATTCAAGGCAACCGCCTCTGGGTCACAAAGCGGCTTGGCAATCTGCAACCGGGTGACGGGGTTATGTTCCATGGTCGCGGGTTTGTGCAATTCACCGGTCGTGTGAACTACGCGGATTGGGGCAATCGGCTAAACTTAGACCTTACATCCAGTCGCGTTGCTGCCGATGCGGTGCTCGATGTTGAAGTTGCAACGATGATCTTGTTTGAAGGCATGATCCTCGGCACATTCACGCGCAAGAAGTTCAGCGATTACCTGAATGCTACAAAAGAAGATTGGGAAGGCGCGCGGCGGATCATCAACGGCAGGGACAAAAAAGTGCTGATCGCTTCATATGCCAAGAAATACTACTCCGCGATTTCCTACACGGTTTAACGCCGAGAAAGTTCGGGCCTTCTTGGGCCGAACAGGCCTGACCGGTAGACGGGCAGGGCGTGTCGATACCCGCCCTGCCCAATCGGCGTTAGTACGTGGCGCGACCGCCTGAGATGTCGAACACGGCACCGGTCGTGAAGCGCATTTCTTCGCTGGCGAGCCACGTCGCCATGCTGGCAACTTCCTCAACAGTGACGAACCGCCCGCGAGGAACCTTAGAGAGCATGTAGTCTATGTGCTCCTGGCTCATCTGATCGAAAATGCGGGTCTTCGCAGCGGCAGGCGTCATGCAATTCACTGCAATGTCATGACCCGCAAGCTCTTTGCCGAGAGATTTCGTCAACGCAATCACGCCAGCCTTAGCGGCGGAATAGGCTGCGGCGTTGGGATTGCCTTCTTTGCCCGCAATGGATGCAATTGAGACAATGCGGCCATAATTCCGCTCAATCATTTCGGGCACGACGGCCTGGGCACAGTAAAATACAGCGTTTAGATCAAGCTCGATCACCCGCTTCCAATCCGCGATAGGGTATTCTGCGACGGGAACGGTTGGGCCAGCGATTCCCGCATTATTGACCAGAATATCAACGGGCCCGTTGGCGGCGCGGCTGGCTTTTAATCCGGCTTCGATGGATGCGGGGTCTGTCACATCGCCCTGAACGGCGGTGGCACCATCCCGGCTGCCAGCCGCACCTGAAAGCTCATCACCATCAATATCCCACATGGAGACTTTCGCACCGGATGCGAGCAAGCGGTTTGTGATGGCCAGGCCGAAGCCTTGAGCTGCACCAGTGACAACAGCATGGCGGCCAGAAAGATCGATCTTGTTCATGGATTTATCCTTAGATTAAAGCGTCAGGCCGCCATCGGCGACAAAGACTGTTCCGGTCGTGTAGGCACTGTCGTCTGAGGCCAAGTACATCGCAGCCGCTGCGATTTCCTCTGCCGTGCCAAGGCGACCCATAGGCTGGCGCGCGATGAAATCTTTCCGCGCCTGGACTGGATCATCAAAGGCGTTGATCCGATCATCCAGCGACGGGGATTGTACCGTACCCGGTGCAATGCAATTGCAGCGAATTCCAGCAGCAATGACGTCACGCGCGACCTGCTTGGTCAGGCCAATAACAGCCGCCTTGCTGGAGCCATAGACCAGCCGGTTCTGAACCCCCGCCAGGTGGGATGCCACAGACGCCATATTGATGATCGAGCCGTGGCCCTGCTCCAGCATGCCAGGCAGGAAGGTCTTGATGGTGCGGAACATGGATTTGACGTTCAAATCGAACCCGAAATCCCATTCCTCCTCCGTCGCTGTCAGAATGTCGCCGTGGTGCACGAAGCCTGCCACATTGCAAAGAATGTCAGGCGTACCAACTTCCTTTGCCAGCGTGCGTACTGACTCCCAGGATGTGACATCACATGCGCGCGCTTCAACGCCAATGAAGCCATCAAGCTTTCCTGCATCGAGATCTGACGCATAGACCTTCGCGCCGGCGTCGCGGAATGCGGTTGCGATGGCCCGGCCAATACCCTGGCCAGCAGCGGTGACGACAGCGGTTTTTCCCGCCAAACGATCTGACATTATTTTGGTCCCCTGAATGATCGCGCGACCATATGGAGCGGTCCCAAGGATGGCAAGAGAAAGGGCCGATGCGATTCGTATCGCACCGGCCCTTCGCCCGTCATAACCACTCAGCGCTTACAGATGCGCTAGAGCTTCCAGCACTTCTTCTGGATGCTCTGCCGGTTTCACCGTATCAAAGCGGCGGACGACCTTGCCGTCCGGTCCAATCAATACGGAAATCCGGGTCGGGCGGGGCGATTCATCATTCGCCGCGCCGTACGCGATCGACATGCTCTTATCCGTGTCCGACAACAGGTCGAATGGGAAATCAAACTTGTCTTTAAAGGCTTTGTTGTCACTGGGCGCATCGAAGCTGCAGCCCATTACAACCACTTCATTTGATTGAAAATCTTGGATTCTGTCACGGAACCCTTTGCCTTCAATCGTTCAACCAGGCGTATTCGCCTTGGGGTACCACCAGATCAGCACATACTTGCCAGCTTGGTCGCTCAAAGAAACTTGAGCGCCATCCTGGTTCGACAGGCTGAATCCGGGGGCCGTTTCACCAACCCCTGCCATTTGCCGTTCTCCTTCAGTGATGTCACGGATGTGACCTTTCGAATGTAGGCTATGACGTTGCCGCTTTCCAGATCGTTCACCGCCTTAATCTCGCCCAGAAACATGGTAAGCTTTGCGCATTAGTCGGTGACATTCGGGGATAAGCCATGCGCACACGTTTAACCGTACTGGGAATAATATTCGCTTCATTCCTCGTAACTGGCGCGGCGCAGGCAGCTGACCCAAGTTTCGATTGCGCCAAAGCATCAACAAATGTCGAAAAGCTGATTTGCGGTGACGATGCCCTAGCGGCGCAAGATGCCGCCATGGCGGATGCCTATCGCAATGGCCGAAGGGTCTTGAGCGGCACCCGTCTTGATCGACTAAAACGGACGCAACGCTCATGGGCCAGAAGCCGCGCAGAAGCTTGCCCAGCAACGGCCGACCCAAAGGCACGCCAGGCGGCGACAGCATGTCTTGCAGGCATCTATGATACGCGAACAGACGCTATTTTTGCGATGACAGCACGCTCAATGCTGCGGCAGCCAACAGCATCAATTGAAGCTGATAGGCGCTCGCCGCTCGTTTGCGTAACGTTCGATGCAAAATTGGATGCGAAGCAACCGGCAGCGCTCGAAACCTATGTATCCAGCAAGAATGGGGCGAAGCTTGCGGCGCGCATCAATGACAATCAGCTCTGCGTCGAAGGCTTTCCCCACGGCCAGGAAGACCAGCTGACAATCTATGCAGGCCTGCGCGGCTCCAATGCAATGCTGCGGAAGGCGCAGACCGTTGACCTCGACGTGCCAGATCGCCCACGCCGTGTTGCGTTCCCATCCTCCGGCCTGATCCTGCCACTAACAGGGTCCGCTGGGTTGCCCATTGAAACCGTCAATCTGGATAAAGTCCGCGTCCTGGTGTTGCGGGTCGATGACCGCGATGTCGTCGCCAATCTCCGCCGTGGGCTAATCGGTCAGCAGGTCAGCTATAATGAAGTTGGCCGTGCCGCCAGTAAGCTTGGCCGAAATGTCTGGACCGGCGATCTATTAATCGACAGCAAACAGAATCAATCCGCCAGGACTGCCCTGGCAATCGGCGATGTCATGCCGGATCTGAAGCCTGGCGTTTACTTGGCCGTAGCGGAAGATCCAGAAACTGATTTCCACGACGCCTATTGGGCGACGGCACAATGGTTTGTCGTATCTGATATCGGCCTGACCGCCTTCCAAGGCCTCGACGGATTGACAGTTGCAGTCAGATCACTCAGCTCCGCGTTGCCTCAGGCTGGCGCAAAGCTTGTGCTGAAGTCCAATGATGGTGCCGACTTGGCCACCGTCACATCTGATGCTGAGGGGCTTGGAAAGTTCGATATTGGTTATTTGCGCGGCCAAGGCAATGCAACGCCACATTCTGTCCTGGCTTACGGAGAGGCGGGCGACTTTGTTTATCTGGACCTCAACCGCTCATCACTCGATCTGTCAGATCGTGGCGTTGATGGCAGGCCAGCGCCGGGGGCGCTTGATGCCTATCTGAGGACGGAACGCGGCGTTTATCGTCCTGGGGAGCCCGTACATTTCACTGCATTGCTCCGCTCCCCCAATTCCACCGCTGTCGAAAGCCAACCGCTAACATTGCGTGTTGTCCGCCAGGATGGACTTGAAGTCTATCGGTGCTCACTCCGCGATATGGGAGCAGGCGGATACTCCGCAACCATTTCACTGCCGCCCACAGCAGCAACCGGCAAATGGCGCGCAAGCCTGCATGCGTCTGCAAAGGGCGAAGCCATCGGGGCTACCAGCTTCTTGGTGGAAGACTTTGTTCCACCACGCATTGAAGCCACCGTCGAAGCAAATCGCGATGGCCAATCCATCATAGCGACGGTCCAGGCAGATTTTTTGTATGGTGCCCCAGCAGCCGATATTCCGGTTGAAGTCGCAGCCACGGTTCGTGAAGCACGGAATCCAGCGCCCGCCTTCAAAGGCTATAAATTCGGGCTCGCCCAGGAATCCACCGTAACGGGTGTCAGGCTTGGTTTAGGCTTGGGCGAAACAGACGAAAGCGGTGCAGCAGCGATCGCGGTCGATTTGGACGACCTTCCTGCCACCACGCGTCCACTTGAGGCTGAAATCAAGGCCAGCGTCTTTGATGTTGGCGGCAGGCCGATCATTGCGCGAACAACAGTCTCTTTGAAGAACTTACCGCAACTAATTGGCGTCAAACCATTATTTGAAGATGGCGGCATTCAGCAAGGGGCTGTGGCCAGCTTCAATATCGTGGCCCTTGATGCATCCGGGACGCCAGAAGCCAGAACGCTAGAATATGCGATTATTCGGGAGGAGTATGAGTATATCTGGTTTGATGCGGGCGGCCGCTGGGATTACCGGGTCCAATACCTGGATGCAGGCCTTGTTGACGCTGGCACGCTCACCATTGCCACTGATACTCCAGCGCTCGTCTCCAGGCGCTTCGATGATTGGGGCCGCTTCCGCCTGGATGTGACCGATCCAGCCACTGGTGCCGCTACCAGCGTGCGCTTCCATGCAGGCTGGTGGGGTGCGGGCGCAGGAGCGGACCCGGCACCGGACAAAGTGAAAATCGTCGTCGGCCCAGGCCCCTATAATCCTGGAGACAGCGTTCGGGTGACGATTGAACCGCCGTTCGATGCCCAAGTCATGGTGACGGTCGCTGATAGCGCCGTGCACTCGACCGAAATGGCGGCGATCCCGGCATCTGGTGGTGAAATCACTGTAAAACTGCCTGATGCAGGTGCCGCAGGTGTCTATCTGCTAGTCAACGCGTTTGGCCAAGCTGATGGCGAGCGCACGCAAGCCCCCCGCCGGGCTATCGGCGCACAATGGATCGCCTTTGATCCCGCACCAAGAACGCTAGATGTAGCGATGCAAGCGCCCGAGGCAACGGAGCCTGAGCGGCAGGTGAACGTGACTGTGCAGCTTGGCGCCGACGCCGCAGGCGACCCGGCCTATGTGACAGTCGCTGCTGTTGATGATGGCGTGCTTGGCCTCACAGGCTACAAATCACCCGACCCAGAGGCCTATTTCCTTGGCAAACGCCGCCTTGGTTTGGCATTACGTGACGTATATGGCCAGTTCATCGACGCAGCAGGATCTGTCGTGGGTAGGGTGCGAAGTGGTGGTGATGCGGAGGCTGACGCGAACGCCAACCAGCTTTCCAATCTGCCGAAGAAGACCCAGCCGGTGCTGGCGATTTTTAGCGGCATTGTGCTAACGGACCCATCTGGCAAAGCCGTTATCCCACTGAACCTTCCAGATTTCACAGGCCGCGTCCGCATCATGGCCCAGGCCTGGAACCAGGAGCGCGTCGGTGCCGCTGAATCCACTATGCTCGTGCGCCGTCCCGTGGTCGCAACCATGGCGATGCCGCGGTTCTTAAGCCCGAATGATACTGCAGATATCAGCATATCTATCCGCAACCTTTCTGGCCTTGCAGGCGAATACCGTGCCGAGCTGACAACATCCGGCGTGATTGGCGCACCGGAAAACGCCGTTCTGACAGCAAATCTGAAGCCTGGCGACCCAGATGCACGTGCAGCCTTCGAAGTGCTGGCGATTGCACCCGGTGACACTGAAATGATGCTGACTGTCACGGGGCCAAACGGTAGGGTTTTCGAACGCCGCCGGACCATTACCACGCGCCCAGCGGCAGCCACACAAACCCGGAAGTTCCTCACCAAGCTCAAGCCCGGCAAATCACTGACGGTTGATCCATCTCTCCTGGACGGTCTGTATCCTGAAACAACAAATGTCGTGCTTGGCGTTAATCCGTTGCCAGACTTGGATTTGCCGTCGATTTTGGCAGGTCTATCCAGGTATCCCTACGGCTGCGCTGAACAGACGACATCCAAGGCAATGCCGCTGCTTCATGTAAAGGCGCTCCAAAGTGCATTACGGATCAGCCATGCTGGCCCACCAGCAGATGCCGTGGACAAAGGCGTCCTGCGGTTACTGGGGATGCAGTCCAGCAGCGGCGGATTCGGTTTCTGGAATAGCCAAAGTGAAGCCGGTGTATGGATTTCAGCCTATGTCACTGACTTCCTGGTTGATGCAAAACAGGCTGGCTACGCAGTACCCCAAGCCGCATTAGACAGAGCGTTGACGCGCTTGAGCGGCCTGGCGGATATCCGTTACCGGTTCGATAGATCACCGGAGGGTACGGGTGCCGCATATGCGCTTTATGTCAAGGCAAAAGCGGGCGTGGCTGATCCAGCCCGGGTCCGTCGGTTTGCGGCGCAGCTCCCAAGCATGAAGCCAACCAGCCTTGGTCGCGCATTTGTTGCAGCCAGCCTCTCTGCCGTTGGCGATAGGGGCAGGGCGCGCGCACTGTTCGCAACCATTCCAATGACCTCAAAGGCACAGAATGACGCGCACTACTACACCTATGGCTCCAATGTTCGGAATGCAGCTGCAATTTTGGCGCTGATGGCGGCAAGCCAGGATGTGGACTGGCCAGTGCTTGAAGCGCGCGCGGAGGTGCTCTCTGCCATGGTGCATGAGCGTCGCTGGCTCTCAACCCAGGAGCAGGCATGGATCGTTAAAGCGGCAGCGGGCCTTACTGGCGGCGACGCAAGCAATGTCGCTATCGGTGTTGACGGCGTGAACGTGACGCTTGGTGGTGGGCAAGGTCTTTACCGGACTGTGTCCGCAACCAACATCGCATCCGCCCCCAGGATGGTGAACAACAGTGACCGCCAGATTACAGGCCTTGTCACGGTAACAGGATCGCCAAGCCAGGCGCTGCCTGCAGCCCAGCAAGGCTTCACAATTGAACGGACGCTGTTCACCGCTGATGGATCGCCCTTGGACCCCAGCAAAGTGCGCCAGAACGATATTGTCGTTGTAACGCTGAAAGGCCAAATGATCGCGAAGGGCAGGGCACGCGCTTTGGCCGTGGATTACTTGCCTGCTGGGCTTGAACTAGAAAACGCCAAACTTGGTGGTGATGATCTAGGGGCCTATGGCTGGCTTGGTGCCGTCACCATGCCAGAGCATGTTGAACTGCGTGATGACCGCTATATCGCCCAGGTAAACCTATCGCAGAAGGGGGAGTTCCGCGTTGCCTATATCGCCCGCGCCGTAACACCTGGCCACTTCGCCCACGGCGGCGCGCATATCGAAGATATGTACCAGCCGGAACAGTTTGGCCGGGGTGCGGCGACATCGATTGTGATTAGCAAACGCTAGGATATTTAGCGTGCGGCGATGGTGCAGATATCTCGCAGGGGGCTTGGTCGGCGTTGGCATTGGGCTATGCGCACTAGACCTTGCAGCCCCGCCGCCGCTGGAGCGGTTTAATGACCGCTCGCTTGTCGTTGCCGATAGATCAGGTGCGCCGCTACGCATCTTCCAAAGCGCAGACGATAAATGGCGGCTGCTGACACGCCCGACGGATGTCGACCCGCTGTATCTGGCCATGCTTAAAGCCTATGAGGATAAGCGCTTTGACCAGCATTGGGGCGTTGATCCGCTGGCGATAGGTCGCGCTGCCGGGCAGGCGATTGGGGCGGGACAAATCGTTTCCGGCGCATCAACCCTAACGATGCAGGCTGTGAAACTGCTCTCGCCTAGACCACGGACACTTTTGGCAAAGGCGATTGAGATGGGCCGGGCGGTTCAACTGGAATCTCGTCTTGCCAAAGATGATGTTCTGGCCATCTACCTCACACTGGCGCCGTTCGGTGGACCAGTGGAGGGCGTTCGGGCGGCGTCCCTCAAGCTTTTCGGCCACGAACCCTCGCTGCTGACGCCCGCAGAGGCCGCTCTACTGATCGCGATACCGCAATCGCCAAACGCCCGCCGGCCTGATCGCCAACCGTCACAGGCGAAAGCTGCGCGTGCTCGCGTCCTGGACCGCGTGATGAAAGCAGGCGTGATCACGGCGGAGGCTGCCGAAACCGCCAAAAACGCACCCCTACCCACCGGCTATGCCAATTTCCCACTTCACGCACCACATTTCGCAGAAGCGCAATCAGCGACCTCAGATACAGCCCACACCACGCTAGATGGACGACTGCAGAAATTGGCCGAGGTCAGGCTCCGTGCAGCGCTTCAAGATCATGCGTCCCCAGCAACGGCTTCCGCCATGATCGTCCATGCGCCGACCGCGGAAATCCGCGCAATCGTTGGCAACCCAAACTACTTTGACACCAAGCGCGCCGGCATGACGGATATGACGCTGCCACTTCGTTCTCCAGGGTCTGCGCTGAAGCCCTTTATATACGGCCTGGCGTTTGATCGGCTCGTCGCCGCACCCGGAACGCTTATTCATGACCGGCCTTGGCGGTCAAAGGGCTACGCGCCCACCAATTTCAGTGGAGAATGGGCCGGAGAAGTCACGATCCGGGATGCATTGACGCGCTCACTCAATGTACCAGCGGTCAAAGTCCTGGGCCGTATTGGACCCGCCCAATTTGATGCAGCACTGGCGACTGCTGGCATTAACCTGACCTTTGATCGCGAGCGAGGCGATGCTGGGCTGGCGCTAGCGCTTGGCGGTGTTGGCGTTTCTATGCGGGATATGGCCAGGCTTTACGTCGGCCTGGCATCTGGCGGACACGTGCCGGACGTACTCGCAACCACACAAGGGCAAGCGGTTAATTGGGTGGAGCTTCTGGCACCGGAAGCCGCATCACAAGTGCTGACGATTTTGAAGGAAGCGCCCCCACCAACCGGGCAGACAGTTACAGCCGCAGCGTCAAGACAAAGCACATCCCGCATCGCCTTCAAAACCGGTACATCCTATGGCTATCGCGACGCTTGGGCGGCAGGCGTCATCGGTGAATATGTTGTCATTGCCTGGGTAGGGCGGGCAGACGCAGCCCCTTGCGCTGGATGTGTGGGTATTGGTGCGGCGGCACCAATTCTATTTGACCTTGCAGAACTGATCGAAACGCCGGGGCGAATGCATCACGTCCCGGCTATTGCTAAAGCGCCGCCACCGCATCTGGCGCATTTCGATGGAGCGGAACGGCGGAATATATCAGCAGGGCCGCCAGTACGGATCAGCTTTCCGGTAGATGGTGCCCGCATGCGTCTGGGCAGGAGCGGACGGGCACCGCTAACGGCATTGGGCGGCTTACCGCCATACCGTTGGCTCACCAATGGCGCGCCCGCAGGCAATTCAGCGCCGGGCCGCTCATTGCCTTGGGCACCGAACGGCGGCGGGTATCATGAGGTGGTCGTGATCGACAGCGCGGGTGCGGAAGCCTCCGCGCGTGTGTTCATTGATGCTGGGTCATAGATCCAACGTCATCTGAGACCCTGGCAATTTTGGTGCTACGAACTTTGTCGTATCTAACCATGCATCTTCATCACGCGGATCAAGCTCCAGGCGCGCCCGGGCCTTCCTGAACCGATCCCGGATGATTTCTGCGTAAGCACCTGCACCTGCCATACGGCTGCCGAAATTCGCGTCATTCCACTTGCCGCCACGGGCGGACCTTATTAGGGACAACACTTTGCTGCGCCTATCCGGATAGTGCGCTGTCAGCCATTCATCGAACAGGTCTTTTACCTCAAGCGGGAGGCGCAGCAGGATGTAACGGGCTGCCATCGCCCCAGCATCTGCTGACTGAGAGAGTATCTGCTCAAGCTCATGGTCTGTCAGGCCCGGAATGATGGGTGCTACATTGACGGCGACGGGTATATTCTGAGCCGCCAAAGTTCTGATTGCTGCGATGCGTCTATGAGGCGACGCAGCGCGCGGCTCCATGGTCCGCGCCATGGTTCTATCCAGCGTCGTGACAGAGATTGTTACGTGAACCAGCTGCTCTGCCGCCATATCTTTCAGGATATCGATGTCCCGCAGCACTGCATCAGATTTAGTCGTGATCGTGACCGGGTGGTGCGTATCCCGCAGCACCCCGAGAACGTCCCGCATGATCCGAAGCCTGCGTTCGATTGGCTGATAGGGGTCCGTATTTGTGCCAATGGCGATCAGTTTTGGGGTGTAATTCTTCGCCGCAAGTTCCCTTTGCAGCAATTCAGCCGCATCCTCTTTCGCAAAGAGGCAGCTTTCAAAATCCAAACCCGGGGACAGGCCAAGCCAAGCGTGGGTTGGTCTGGCAAAGCAGTAGACGCAGCCGTGCTCACATCCCCGGTAGGGGTTGATAGAACGATCAAAGGAAATATCCGGCGACTTATTGGTGGTGATGATCGATTTCGATGTATCGCGCCCAACGGTGGTCCGCAGCGGCGGCGAATCATCTAATTCAGTTGGCCAGCCATCATCGTCCGCCTCGACTACATAGGGTTCAAAGCGACCAGCGCGATTCCCAACGGCACCACGGCCTTTGATCTGCAGGGAAGGTGCAGATGGTTGGATAGTCTGTCGTTCTTCCATGCGCGAAACATAACACGAATATAGAACAAAGAAAGAATAATTATGCCCAATCTTCCGCCGCAGCCAAAATTCCAGCTTCAGACAGGCTTGCATCAACATGAGATCTGAAATGTGACGCAGCCTCTTTGCCCAGCCGCTCCGCCGACCATGGCCCCTGAACCGCCGATTCCTTTCGCCATTTCATGAAGAAGCTGATCGTTCGCAACCACACCGCCCGACGCGCCATCAAAATCCTCGGCTCTGCCATTGCAGCGACAGATGCCGGAACAGCTTCTAACCATGCATCGACAAACGCCTGACGATCGGCCGCTGTAAGTACGAGGCCTGCAGCAGGGTCCCAAGCTGAAGAAATACCAATTACGGCATGGGCGAGGTCAATCGTTGGGCAGGTATATGCTGGCTTTTCGAGGTCAACAAACACCGCCCGACCGTCATCCAGCATGCGGAAATTGCCGGGATGGGCGTCACTCACCGTCAAGCAAGAAGTTGTCGCGCCCATGTCGTGCCGCGCAGTCGCTATCAACCACTGCAGGCGGTCCTCAATCATCGCCTGGCCTTTGGCGGTCAGACCGGCGGAGCTCAGATACACCTCTAATGTTGCTTTCACATTGGCGGCCAGGGGCACAAAGGGATTCATGTGATGGAGAATAGGCGCGCGTTCAGAATGCTTTGGGATCGGCAAGCTGTGAATGGCCGCAAGCGCGCGGGCCATATCAGGCAAGTCAGCAGCCGACTGTGGTAAGCGACCGTCAATCCGCTCAACAATCAAGCCACCCCGGGGAAGCGCTTCGGAGACGGGCAGAATTGCCTTCAGCTTCGGCGTAGCGCCAGACGGTGCAGCCCGCTCAAAGGCTGCTGCTTGAATAGCGAGTTGCCCGGCGGCTTCCATCCCAGATTGGCTGAGATGTGCTGCTCTCAAGATCCAATCCGTACCGGTAATACGATAGTGGTTATGGCTGACGCCAGTTCCTGGCATAAGCTCCAGCTCTGCATCAGGGAACCCAATGGCAGAAAGATCAGCGGCCAGCGCAATGGAAAGCCGTGCTGCAGAATTAGACATTATGAATAGCACTCGGGAGGCTTGATTGGATTAGATATGGTGAAGCCTAGTGACATTTCCATCATCATTCCCGCCCTAAATTGCAGAGCTCTTATAGACCAGCTTTTGCCCAGCGCCTTAAGCCTTTCTAACGACGTGATTGTTGTTGATGGCGGATCAACGGATGGCACAGAGAATGCCGCTACAGACTTAGGCGCAACCGTCATACAGGCCGACCGAGGCCGGGGGCAACAATTAGCATCGGGCGCTGATATGGCCAGCAATGATTGGCTGCTTTTCCTCCACAGCGATACACAGCTGCCAGCATCTGCCGGAGATGTGATGCGGAGATTTATTGAAGCTTCCGAGAACCTGCAGAAAGCGGGATATTTCGAACTCCGGTTCGACGATCAAAGCCGCAGGGCGCGGTTTATAGCAGGCATGGCCAACTGGCGGTCGCGAACGCTTGGGCTTCCCTATGGGGACCAAGCACTGCTGATCAGTCGCGCTTTCTATGAGGAAATTGGGGGGTACAAAACGATTCCGCTGATGGAGGACGTAGATTTAATTCGGCGTATCGGTCGCAGAAACCTATGCCCGCTTGATGGGACCGTCATCACTTCAGCTGCAAAATATCGCCGGGATGGGTGGATGCGACGCTCGGTCCGCAATCTCTTTTGCCTCAGCCTCTATTTTCTGGGCATTGCTCCAGAAAAGATTGCGAGAATTTATGGATAGGCGAAACCGACCAGGCCCAAGGCGCGCACGCGCACGGTTATCCCAAACTGTAATCCTGTTTGCCCGAACGGTCCGGCTGGGGCGCGGCAAGCGACGGCTAGCGCGAGATATTGGAGATATAGGCGCGTGGCGGTTTTATCGTGCGGCGCTTCATCAAAGTTTGCGAATAGCGGCCCAACATCCATGCAGGACGGTGATAGCAGTCCTTGACCCTATCGCCGATGTATCTACACCGGGACAGCCCTTCACTGGCGCGCTGAATAGTAGACTTCAAGCAAGACCGCAGGGCAGGGGTGATCTTGGCCAACGGATGGTGCGCGCTCTGAACCAAGCGCCTCCAGGTCCGGCAATTCTAATTGGTGCGGATATTCAAGGCCTAACAAGCGCCGCACTTGGCCGTGCTTTGAAGGCAAATATCTCCGCAAACATTGTGTTCGGCCCGGCGACTGATGGTGGGTTCTGGTTGCTTGGCACTCGCGCTGGGCTGTCCGTCCGGCAATTTAAGACGGTAGGCTGGTCTGAACCGACAACGCTGGCGCAATCCGTTAACGCATTTCCCACGGCCAAGCGCGTTCATTTCGTCGATATATTGTCCGATGTGGATTCAATGGAGGATTTAGCCAAGTTTTCTTAAACCCGCATTAACCAGCTAGGCCGTCCAATCATTAACGCCCGCAATTACAATGGAGCATTAGCCATGCGCGGCTCGATTGACGGTAAGGACGAGACTGAAATTCCCGCACGCCCATCCAAATTTATCTTCGCGGCGGCGGCGATCTTACTTGCAGGCGCTGTTGGCGTGGGCGCACTCGCGTTTCGTGCCATCCCGCAAGAAGTGCCGGACCTGCGCGCGCCTACAGCAGCACTGGCTACAGCGCGTGCGTCTGCTGCTGCGCAGGCTATCTCGCAGAAGGTCGCAAGTGTCCGGCTGATGCTCGAGGCGTTGGCAGAGAAGGGCGGTGCTCGGCCTGGCAGGCGCAATGCCACTCGATTCGCCATCCGCGCCTTCAAGAAAATTGACGGTCTGGAGCAGTTGGCGGCCTATAGCCTTAATGGCAAGACTCGATGGGCGATGCGGCCAGCGAGTAGCGGGTCCATGATGTTCCCAAACTCCAAGAGCTTTCTAGTTGCGCATTTGGACGTGCCAGAAATTGGTGCCCGTGTCGGCGCGCCTTTCCAGCCCGGTGGGTCAAAAGTTTGGTGGACCCCGATCACCTATCTCATTCCCAACCGCAAGGGTGAGCCGTACGCGATCCTGACAGCGTTTATGAATCAGAAGACGTTCATTCCGCTTATGCGCGCTGCTGGCGAATCCGCCGCGTTACTGACCGGCGGCGGCAAGCTCATAACCGGCGCACCTGTAGAGGCAGCGCCGCTTGGCGCTTCCTTTGCCGAAGCACCTGGGTTTGCCGTTGTTCGGGGACAAACTGAAGCCAATGGCGCCTATGAAGGCGGAGGGATTGAGAACGCGGCGGCACGCGGTCAGATGATCGGATACGCCAAACTCGCGTGCTGCGATGCCATCGTCACCTCAGCCGTACCAATTCCTGCACCACCACCGCCTAAGGGCGAGCCGGCAGTCCAATGGCTAACGCTTTCCGCAGCCGGATTGATGATACTCTTGGCGCTTGGCCTTATCAGTCGCCGGATGCTCAGCCGCCCCAAAGATCCATGGTTGGACTTCGGGGCAAGCACTCAGTCCGTCTCATAGCCTTTAAACGGCGTAGTGATTCGGTTGATATCCTGAATGAGCTCAGGCGGCAGGTCTGCCGCTTGGGCTGAATTCGCACTGGCATAGATGGTGTCAGCGGATGCGCTAAAGCGTTTCTCAATGATGCCTGCGATCTCATCATGACGGCCAGCGGCTACAAAAAGATCAAGCACATCATCAGATATAACGTCCGCCAGCTGGTCCCACTCGCCAGCCTTTGTCATGCGGTTCAGCTTCAGCCCCAGGTCCTTCAGATCATGTGCTTCTAACACTGGGTAATAGGCCGGCGTAGAGCCATAGAAACCAACGCGGTAACGCACCCATTCCCGGAGCTTGTGAACAGCCTCATCATCTGGCCCGGTCGCGACGAACCCGCCGCCGGTAATTTCAAAAGCTTCACGGGTCTGTCCACTGCGCGCCATGCCAGTTTTAAGCTGTGGCATCACCGTTTCTTCCAAATACTTCGCTGTACAGAACGGATGCAGACGCACACCATCTGCCACCTCGCCTGCAACGCGCAGCATGGCTGGGCCAACGGCAGCGAGCGTCACGGGCGGAAGGCGAAAGCCTTGGCTTTCCGGCACAAAGTAACGCGGCATGAGCGTGAAACGATAATGATCACCTTCGTAGTTCAGCTTTTCGCCAGTCTTCCAGCTCTTCCAGATAGCCTTCAGCGATAGCGTGTATTCCCGCATACGTGGGGCAGGCGGCGTCCATGGAACGGAAAACCTGCGCTCATTATGCGCCTTGATCTGTGTACCAAGCCCCAACACGAACCGGCCACGACTGGCCTCATTCAGGTCCCAAGAAAGATTGGCTGCAACCATAGGCGAGCGGGAGAACGAAATCGCGATGGACGTTGCCAGCTCTACCTTTTCTGTTTCGACAGCGGCGATAGCCAGCGGGAGAAAAGGATCGTGCTTGTTTTCCATCGTCGTGATCATCGTGTAACCGTCGCGCTCCACGCTCTTGGCAGCGTCCTTTACGAGGCGAAGATCATTTTGGGGAACGGTTGTTGCGATGCGCATGGCGGACTGTCTCTCGATATCTATGGAATCGCCCTATATTAATGGCATGGCTGGCCCAAGAGCGAGTAGATCAAATCTGATGACAGACGATACCTGGCGGACAGCGCTTCCCAACACGTGGCTCGGCCCCGATGGGGAGACTGTATCCTGCACGGAAAAGCTCAAGGTGCTGGAGGAAAACTTGGCGGAGATCGCTGAGCTTGCCCAGGATGCGCTTGAAGACGCCATCCTAATGGGTGTTGCCGAAGATCAGGCACGCAGGACGCTCGCTGGCGTGATCGAGCAGCTCAAAAATCCGTATCGGAAATAAATTAGGTCAGGAATCAGGCGGCGAGGGCGGCCTGGCTTTTCTGAAAGATTGCGATGATTTCTTTTTCATTCGTTGTCGCCCGCAATTTGGCGCGTATCGCTGGGTCACGAAGAACCCGGGAAGCCCGCGACAGGGCCTTCAAGCATACGGCACCAGCTTCTTCCGGTGCCAGCAATAGCAGCATCAGATCAACAGGCTCACCATCCGGGCTTTCATATTCAACGGGCGATTTCAGGCGTGCAAAGCCAATCGCCAGCCGCTCAAGCCCCTCCATGCGGCCATGGGGCATCGCGACGCCATGGCCCACGCCCGTGGCACCAAGGCGCTCCCGTTCGAGCAGGTGATTCATGATCTCGCGGGAATCAATGCCTTCCGACTGCGCTACAGCATCCGCGAGCGCTTTAAGGGCGCGGCGTTTGCTCGTAACTTCAAGATCAGGAAGCACGGTGGCGTTCTCAAAAATATCGTCCATGGAATGATAGATCCCTTGGCCGCGATTTCGGACCGGCTTTTCAGCTGGTGATGTCACCAACCTAATGCGCGATCCTGGTTTCTGTTCCACGTTCAACCAGCCTCAATTGCTAAGTAAGCTCAAGCGCCGGTTCATCCCAGTTACAGGCAGAACCAGTTTACACAGTCCTAATTTTCTTCCGCTGGGTCAATCCACCCGACATTTCCGTCAGGCCGACGGTAAATCGCGTTCAAGCGATCATTCCCAGCATGGCGGAAAAATAAGACAGGTCTATCCGAAAGGTCCATATGCATAACCGCACCTGAGACAGTTAGCGTGGGGATAACCATAGTGGTTTCTGCGATAGTGATCGGGTCATTGCCACCGCCCAGCTCTGCTTCTTCGCTGTCTGGATCATCCTCAATCGTCGTATCCCGCATCTCCATGCCCATCTGGGCCGGTGTCGGGTGATGGTGGGCAGACACGAGTTTGCGTTTGTAGCGACGAAGCTGTTTAGCGACACGTTCAAGCGCGCCATCAAATGCAGCATGGGCATCACCGGCGGATGCAGAACTTTCAACAAACGTGCCGCGGGCAACATGCACACGAAGGGCAGTCGTGAAGCGCTTATTCTGGCGCGTCAGTGTTGCAGTGCCTTCAAGGGCACCTTCAAAATACTTTTCAACGGCTTCTGGCAATTCATTAGAGATGCGCTCCGCCAGAGCATCGCCGACATCCATATTCTTACTGTTGATCTTAACGTCCATGATCACTCCTTCGGCGTAATGCCGACCCCAAAACGAGCCGGACTTATTCGCTCATCTGTTCATTGAGTCAAGTTTGAGAAGTGCAGCAGTGCGCTACGCACCGCTATGAGCTAGGAGGCGAGCGCTAGCTTTTGGCGACGGCGTTGCACAGAGGAGGGGATGTAAAGCGCCTCTCGGTACTTGGCGACGGTGCGCCTGGCGATTTCAATGCCATCGGCTTTGAGCAATGCGACGATCTGATCATCAGACAGAACTGCGTTCGATGCTTCTTCGTCAATCAACTGCTTAATCTTTAACCTAACAGCCTCTGCTGAGCTGGTTTCGCCGCCACCAACGCCAGCAATCGCGGCCGTAAAGAAGGACTTAAGCTCCACGACGCCGCGCGGGGTTGCGATATATTTCCCGTTAACGACCCGGCTGATCGTGCTCTCGTGCATCTCAATCACCTCAGCAACATCTTTCAACGTCATAGGCCGAAGCGCGATGACGCCATGTTGAAAGAATGCATCCTGGCGGCGGACAATCTCTGCAGATGCTTTGAGGATTGTATGTGCGCGCTGCTGTAGAGCTTTAACCAGCCAATTCGCAGACGCCAGATTCTCCGTCAGGAACTCTCGGTCTGTCTTTTCACGAACCTTCGCGCGCAGGGATTCGCAGAATCCCGTATCGACCAGAACCCGTGGCATGGTCTCGGGATTGAGCTCGACGATCCAATCGCCATCCGGCCCTCGGCGCATCAGCACATCGGGTGCCACCACTTCGACCGGTGGCGCTTCGAAGGACGAGCCCGGTTTTGGGTCCAGCAATTTCAGCTCATTGATCATATCGACCAAGTCGTCGCCATCGACGCCGCAGATCGTGCGCAGCGTCTTGAAGTCCTTGTCTGCCAGCAACTGGAGGTTCTCCACCAACCCCTGCATCGCAGGGTCAAAGCGGTCCCGGTCCATCAATTGCAGCGCAAAGCATTCTGCCAGATTACGCGCGCCAATGCCCACTGGCTCAAGCGTTTGGATTTGGCTTAGGAGCGCTTCGATCTGTGCCAGATCGGCACCAAGTTCCTCAGATAACTCCAACATATCCGCGCGCATGTAACCATCTTGATCAATCAGATCGATCAGGCGCAGACCGATCATCTGGTCGGCAGGGTCTTTGCATTCAAGGTTCAACTGCGTTTCAAGGTGAACACGAAGCGTTGGTTGATCTGCTGTGGATTCTTCCCAGCTTGCCCCATCCTCATCAAACCCGCCGCCGCCTTTGCCCCAGGGCGACGTGCCGCCGAGCCCGCCGCTATCTACGGACCGGTCACCATCCCATACGTTTTCATAGTCTGCATCCGTATCAGCAGCCCGTTCCGCGACGGCAAGGTCATTGACCAATACGTCGGCACTATCGGGGCTGGAGACATCACTTCCAGCATCGGCAGAATCCATTTCAGAGCCGGGCGCATCGCGATTGGTAGTGTCGTCAGCGGCAGCCGCACCGGTATCGCCCAAATTGTCGGGGCGCTCCCGATCGAGCAGGGGATTGCGTTCCAGTTCCTGCTCGACATAGGCAGTCAGGTCCATGGACGTCAATTGCAGCAGCTTGATCGCCTGCTGCAATTGCGGCGTCATGACTAGGCTTTGCGCCTGTCTGAATTCGAGCCTTGGGCCGATCGCCATGGGTTTGGTTGCCGATTATCCGAAAACGGGGGTCAGACGTAATACTTAAAGGCGGAACGTTTCACCCAGGTAAACACGCCTAACATCCTCGTTTTCAATCACTTCTGATGGGGTGCCGTGCATCATCACAGAACCATCATGCAAGATGTATGCCCGATCAACAAGATCCAGTGTGTCGCGGACGTTATGGTCCGTGATCAAAACCCCCACACCCCACTCGGTTAGCCTGCGAACCAGTGTGCGCAATTCGGCGACTGCCACAGGGTCAATCCCCGCAAGTGGTTCATCCAATAGAAGGAAGTTTGGCTTGGCGGCGAGCGCTCGGGCAATCTCCACCCGGCGCCGTTCTCCGCCAGACAATGCAGCCGCCGGAGATTTTCGCAGATTTTCTAAGCCGAACCCTTCAAGCAATCGCTCCGTTTCTTCACGCCGCTTACGACCATCCCGCTCCACCAACTCAATCGCGGCGCGGATATTGCCTTCTACCGTCATACCCCGAAACACAGAAGGTTCCTGCGGCAGATACCCAACCCCAAGCCGCGCGCGCCGATAAAGTGGCATCCGCGTTACATCCACACCGTCCAGAACCACTTGGCCATAATCCGCCGAAGCCAAGCCGGAAAGGATGTAGAAGCACGTCGTTTTACCCGCTCCATTCGGCCCGAGCAGCCCCACGGCTTCACCCCGGCGAACGCCAAGGCTTACATCGCGGAGGACCTGCCGACGACGCCAACGCTTACCCACATGCAGGGCAAGCAGCCCTGTCATCAGCGGATCATCGTCCGGTTGCTCAGATGTGTGAGAGGTCGAAGCGGCCATTATGGTTTTACAGCTGGCGGAAAAATGAGGCCGCGCACGCGACCATCATCACGGCCGCCATCGCTGGCCTTCGCGCTACCGGACATGCGGCTGATGCCAGTCTTGAAGTCAATCACTGCCTTACCGCCAGTCAGCACATTCTGGCCACGCGCGAGGCGGACATTGCCAGTGGCAGTCGCCCGGCGGCGTGTGAAATCATACTCCGCCCGGTTGGCACGTACCGTTTCATTCGGCGTGACGATCGTGACATTGCCTGTCGCAATTGCGGTGCGTAACGCCTGCGCACCTGATTGACGGAACCGGGCTTCAATGACATTGGCCGCAATCCACCCGCTTTTGTCCTGCACCCTGGCGTCGCCACGGGCTACGGCTCTACGGTCTTTCACGTAGTATTCCAAGGTCTTATTGGCTGTGACAGTTGAGTCTGCGTTGGCGTATTTTAAGCCCACGCCAGAGAACACAACCGTACTCCGGTCCAGATCAAAGATCGCGCGCGCACCTGTTGCCACATCGCTACCGCTCTCAACCCGTGCGCCGCCTTCAGCATCCACCCGGAATATCTCAAGCTTTCCTGCTTCCGATTCGCGATAGGCTGCAACCAGCCTGTCCGCCTTAATCGTGACACCGCCCTGACGCGCAACCGCATCACCCTCGGCCACAAAAATACGTTCCTCGCGGCGCCATTCCACGCCATCTGCAGCGTCTAACGCCAGTGGCCCATCGCCAAGTGCGGAAACATCTTGCGCCAGGGCAGGGGCGGCAGAATGGCCAGCCGCACCCAATACGCACAGGAGAAAAAGTAAGCGCACCATCGTCATCGGCCAACACCTGACAGACGCACTTTCACAGGGCCGATCAATTGGATGGACCGAAGCCCTGGCCGGGCATCGAGGGCGGCAGAGGTCGCTGCACCTTCTGGGCCTGAAATATCAGTTTCCGTTCGGGTTTTAGCGGCGATCTCTCCGTCTACATCCCAAATATCAGCTGTTTGACTGCGCACTTCATACCCATCCGACCGATTAGCAACCACATCGCCGGCAAGTGCTATGCGGTTTTCTATCCGATTGAACTGGCCCTGTTTCGCGGTGATATCAAGGCGGCCGCCATCTTCAGTTTGCATGGCCGCCCGCACATCCTGAAGGACGATAATGGGCGCGTTGGGGGATTGCATAGCTGCAGTCGTCGCGACGATCTGATAGCGCCGCCCATCAGCAAAAGCCCCTGATAATGATGGGCTGGTCATCGCCAGTGTATCTGGCATCACCCGATCCGATGCTGCAGCGGAGGTGCTGATGCGGGACGGTTCCGTTGTGACCATCCATAGCGGGACCACGCAGGCAGCCATGAGCAGCGCCCAGCGCAGGCCGGTCGCAATGCGTGGGCTCGCGGGTTTCCGCGCCCATTCTGCATTGCCCCAGCGCGCTCTCTCGCTCCTAAGTGCCCGTCTGAATGCGACGTCCATTTAAGTTGGCAACCATCCATTCGCCAGCGCCCGGCCAATCCGCATACGCCTCTGGCATCATATGTATCAACTGTGGGCGAAAATATCGACTGCTTCATAGCCCAGGAGATCAAGATTTGCCCGGGTGGGTAGATAATCAAACGTCGCGCGGGCCAGATCCATCCGGCCTTCGCGAATAAGCCGCGCTGTCATGACATCCCGCAGTTTGTGCAGATACAGCACATCACTAGCGGCATAACCGACCTGGGCATCCGACAATTCTGGTGCGCCCCAATCCGATGACTGCTGTTCTTTTGAGATCGAAACCCCAAGCAATTCATTGCAGAGATCGCGCAGGCCATGCCGGTCCGTATAGGTCCGCACAAACTTGGACGCGATTTTGGTGCAAAACACGCGCGAGACCAGGATCCCGAGATCGCGCTGTATCACAGCGATATCAAACCGGCCAAAATGGAAAATTTTCTCAACACCCTCGTCAGCAAGCAGGGCCTTCAGGCGAGGTGCTGAATAGTCAGCAGGCGCACCATCTGCCGGACGTGGGAATTGCACCAGATGAGCATCACCATCACCGGCGGACAATTGAATGACGCAGAGCCTGTCACGGGCTGGATGCAGGCCGGCAGTCTCACTATCGATCGCAACCGCGTCCCCAAAATCGATACCGTCTGGTAAGTCGCCCTGATGGAGGTAGTTTGTCATTCGCCTAAGCCCTTTATTTGAAACAGCATAAATACCCCTAGCACGGGATATGTTTAATTACTGATTTCAGGGTAGTTGGTGAAGTCGAAAGGACTGACCTCGAACTCAGTGCTTTTTCCTGCGGAAAAAAACTTTGGTGCCCAGGAGAAGACTCGAACTTCCACGACCTTACGGCCACAGGTACCTGAAACCTGCGCGTCTACCAATTCCGCCACCTGGGCAATGCATTACTGGGCGAACCCGAATGCATCGAAGCGGCGTGAATACCGACCCCGGACGAACCTGTCAACGCGTCTTTGTTGGCTTCGCCCGCATAAGCCCGAAAATCAGCAAGCTAAGGGCTGGATACGTCGCAACTAATATCGGCATGACGTCACCCGGATGATAGGGCAGCAGCAAGAGCAACAGGCCCGCAGTAGCCCCTGCCGCCATCTGAAAGAACCCGATCAGCGCCGATGCGGAGCCTGCAACATGGCGGAAACTCGCCATTGAGCCAGCAATGCTATTCGGCCTTAGAATTCCCATACCGAACATGACACAGGCCATCGGCAAGATAATCGCTGCCCAATGGGATATCCCAACAAGCCAGAGCCCCAACATCACCGCGCCGCCAATCGTAGAGAACACGAGGCCTAGCAGGATGGATTTATCGATGCCCAGCTTCGGCGAATAAATACCAGCCAGTGTCGCGCCCGCAACGAATCCGAGCATGACGCCCGCGAACATGAACCCAAAATGCCGAGTCGTAACGCCAAGCTCCTCCTGCAGCACGAATGTGCCAGCCGATAGGAACGTAAAGAGTGCGCCGCCTGCAAACATCGATGGCAGCGCATAATCCAGAAACTTCCGCGCTGTCCCGATCGCAAAATACTGCCGGAGCAGAACGCCCAGATTGAGGCTCGCAATCTTGTCTGTTGGGCGGGATTCCTTCAGAAAGAGCCAGACGACCATAAGTAACGCGGCCGCTGTTGCAGTAAGTGTCCAGAAAATGCCGCGCCAGTTTGTAAATTCGAGCACCAATGCGCCGATAGACGGTGCCAGCACCGGCGCAAACCCCATGCCTGCCGTAACGATCGACATCGCACGCTGAGCAGCTGGGCCTTCATGGACATCTGCCACAATAGCCCGCGCGGCAACCGGGGCTGCGCATGCGGCGATGCCTTGGAACAGCCTGATCACCAGCAGGGTTTCGAGACTGGTCGCGACCGATGCTGCCGCGCTCAAAACTAAGTATGCGGTGAGGCCGATCAGGAGAATGGGGCGTCGTCCGAACCTATCTGAGAGCGGACCCGCAATGAGTTGCGCACAGGCGAACCCTGCAAGGAATATGCCCACCAGTAGCTGAGCCTGATCTGCTGGCGCGCTCAGCGCCTCCGCCAGCATAGGTAGGGCTGGCAAGGGCATATCGATTGAAAGCGGCGTGACGGCTGTGAGTGCTGTCAGCAGAATAATGACGGCCAGTGACTCCGAACGGAGCGCCAGCGGTGGAGTTCGAAACATCTATTTCCTGGCTGTATCAGCGGGCGGCGGTTCGTCACCGTCAATATGGAGACCATCAGCACGCGCAACGGCGGCTTCAAGTTTGTCTTCATGGCTCAGCATGTTTTTCTTTGCGTCCTGGACATAGGCCGTCCAGCGAATGCCCGTCATGAACACTTTGTTGATTGCGCGCCCCCAGAATCGCATTGGCCGATCAACGTCCAGCAGTAACACCACCCTGCGATCCGGCGTGTCATTGAAGACTTCATGATCATAGGTGTCATCGAATACGAGGGTTTTGCCCTCTTCCCAATGACAGTTGGTCGTGTCCACCCGAATGTAGCAGTTAGCGCGGTCTTTCGGCACGATAAGCGCCAAATGTCCGCGAATAACGCCCTTGGTGACGCCGCGATGGTGGGGGATGTGATATCCGGGCGATAGGATTGAAAAGAATGCCGTCCGCAGCTTTGGAACGCCTTCAAGAATACGTGTCGTTTCAGGGCAGCGCGCGCAATTCTTGTCTGCTTTGAAACCAAACCCGAACAGAATGAAGGTTTTCCAATTATCACCCTTAGAAATCTTGGCTTGATCTGGGGAGATATCATGGAAATTTGGCAACTTCTCATGATCCGCCAGCACACCGTCCAATTCCTTGCGGATGGTTTCCCAATTTTGCTGGAGCATCATCGCCCAGTCAAAATCCTCTGTGCGGAACACGGGCATGTCGCCAACGGTGCTTTGCTTGCCCAAAAAGGCTGCGAGCGTGCGGATCAGGCGCTTGCCGAATTTCTTCACCCAACGCCGACGCTTCTGGCGAAAGTTCTCACGGGCTTGGGGTGCGGCGGCGTTATCCGCGCCAACTGTCTTGGCCATAACTCGCGCTCCTGGCGATTGCTCTAAAGGCCTAATAATGCAACCAACATGGCGGATGAACCAAGGATAGGCAACGCGTGATCCGGACGCAGGTTGACGGCGATGAGGCAGCGCCAGAGACTCCGCCCATGTCTCAGATGGAAATTGCCACGCCCCTTCCGATTGACCAGATCGTCCATGCGGACTGGAGCGTAAATCCAAAGCGCCGCTGGCTTGTTCGTATTGAACGACAGGGCGATAGCTGGCAGGTGCATGCGCCTGAACTGGTTGGCGATCTGTCAACGCTTCTGGATCGAATTACGGCCAAAGCACAGGGCGGAAAATCACTGCTCGGACTGGACCTGCCAATCGGTGCACCCAGGTTCTGGGCTAAGAAAGCGCAAATCGAAGAATTCCTGCCGTTGCTGAAGGCCTTGGGGAATCCGCCTTGGGAGGACTTTTATAACCCAGCGCTCACAATTGCTGAGATTGGGCCTCGGCGCCCGTTCTATCCAGCACGGCCTGGCGGCACGAAGCAGGCGCATTTGGTGCAAGGGCTTGGCGCAGACTCAATGGATGATCTCTGCCGCAGGGTGGATTTCAATGCGGAAGGCAAACGTGCAGCGACACCACTGTTCTGGACGCTTGGTGCTGCGCAAGTGGGAAAGGCGGCGCTGTCATTCTGGCGGCAGGTCTTGCAGCCAGCATTGCTCGCCCCGTCACCACCTGCAGTATGGCCATTCGACGGCACACTCAGCGACCTAACCTCTCAAAACTCGCTGACCATTTGTGAAACCTATCCGGCAGAAGTCTATGAGTGGTTCGGGCTGGATGTGCGCTTATCCGGAAAGGCAAAGACCAAGCAGCAGCACCGTGCCGAAGATGCCGATGCTCTATTGGCTGCTGGTCGGAAGCTCGATGCGCTGTTCCAGCCGGAGGCCCAGGCCGTCATTAGGCAAGGCTTTCCCATGGGCGATGATGCGTTTGATGCCATGGTTGGCGCGCTTGGCATGCTGCAAGTCGTGCAGGGCATGCGCGCGCCAGGCACGCCTGATGACCCAAAAGTCCACGCAATCGAAGGCTGGATATTAGGCCGCAGGGCAGGCGCTACTGGAACGGGCTGAGACATTGTAGAATGCTCGCCTCAACCGCTATGGAGTGTAGCCCATGTGGGCGCGGGTCAAACTGAAAGTCGATTGGTCGGATATCGTCTATACGACCATCTCTGGCATGCGCGGCGGGGACGTCGATGTGCTGCAACGAGACTTGGAGGCATTCTGGTCTCCCAAGGGCGATGCTATCGCATGTTTCTCGGTCCGGAGCGGATTTGACCTGCTGTTGCAAGCCATGCTTGCGGACGGACGGTTGATTGAAGGCGACGCGGTGCTGCTCTCCGCCCTTAACGTCAAACAAATGGTACGCGCCGTTGAACGCCTTGGGCTGGTTCCAGTACCGGTGGAGCTTGACCTGGATGATATGCGTCCCCGTATGGACGCCGCAGTACGCGCCGCCGACGGCCGCGCCAAAGTGTTCGTGGTCGCGCATTTATTTGGGGCGCGGTTCGATCTACAGCCAGTCTCTGATTTCGCCAAAGAGCAGGGCATTCTGCTGATTGAGGATTGCGCCCAAGCCTATGATGGCATCTATCGCGGTTCGCCTCTGGCAGATGTTGCTATGTTCAGTTTTGGCCCAATCAAGACGAAAACTTGCCTCGGCGGCGGCATCTTGACGGTCAGTGACGAAAGCTTATTGGCCACGATGCGCCGCATCCAAGCGGATTATCCGGTGCAGGCCGACAATGCACATGTGAAGCGCGCGTTGAAATTCGGTGCCCTTAAAATCGCAACGTCGCGCGTTGTCTTTGGAACCGTTGCAACAGTCTGCCGCTGGCTTGGCCGGGACTATGACACGACCATGTCCAATGCTGTTCGTGATGTAGCGAAGCAAAAGACACCAAAGCAGCTGCGTATGCGCTGCTCACCCGCATTGCTGAAGCTATTGCGGCGCCGGTTATCGCAGGATGTTACGGCCGAGCTGGCCGAACGAACCCGCCAAGGCAAGCTGCTGCGTAATTTGCTCAAAGACTATGCGGTTCTACCAGCAGGGGCCGCCAAATATCATGACTATTGGGTATTTCCAGCCATCGTTGAGAATCCCGCTGAAGTCATCCAGGCGCTTCGTCTCAAAGGCTTTGATGCGTGTGACCTGCCGCGCTCTGAAGCTATTGCCCCACCGGAGGGACGTGAAGACCTGCGTGCGCATATAGCGGAAAGTATGCTGACGAATTTGATTGTGGTGCCGTGCTATCCGGGCATGTCTGACGGCACTTTACGCCGACAGGCTGAGATTTTTCGCTCAATCGCAAGGCCGATGGTGCTGCCAACGCCTGCGATTGCAGCAGAATGATCCGTCAGGCCGCACCTTCTAGCTTTTCAAGCGCTGCGAGCCAGCGAGTCTCCGCCTGATCAATCGCTTCTTCAACTTCCGCAAACTTCTTTTGCAACACTTCAGCGCGCCCGATTTGCTCGGTGCTGTAGAGACGAGGGTCTGCCAGCTTTGCCGCGAGCTTTTCTTTTGCTTCTGTCAGCTTTTTGACCCGGTCTTGGTACTGAACGACTTTCTGACGCATCGACACGGGATCAATTGGCGCTGCGGGCGCTGATGGTGCCGCCGTTGCTACCGCCTTCTTCGCGGGTGCCGCTTGCGGTTTTTCGCGCTTTTTCTTGGCAGCCCCTTGCAGATGCATCCGCCGATAGGCGTCCAGATCATCATCATACGGGCGCACAGCACCGTCTTTGACGAGCCATAGCCGGTCTGCCGCCATAGAAAGCAAATGCATGTCATGGCTGATCAGGATTACCGCACCTGAATATGCCGTTAGGGCCTCAACCAGTGCTTCGCGGCTTTCGATGTCTAAGTGGTTGGTCGGTTCATCAAGGATCAGCAGATGCGGCGCAGGCAGCGTGGCCAGTAGCAATGAAAGCCGCGCTTTTTGACCACCTGAGAGACGCCCAACCGGCGTTTCAACATTGTCAGCCCCAAGGCCAAACCCAGCGAGCCGCGCGCGCAGCTTGGACTGCGGTTCCTGCGGCCGTTCATGCATCAAATGCTGGAGCGGCGTGTCTTCAACAATCAGTTCTTCGACCTGGTGCTGAGCAAAAAAGCCGATGCGCAGTTTTCGCGCCGTCGTGATGCGCCCGCCCATGGGCTTCAAGCGCCCAGACAAGAGCTTCGCTAGCGTCGTCTTGCCTTCGCCGTTCTGGCCCAGCAGTGCGATCCGGTCATCCTGATCGACCCGAAGGTTCAGGCCTTTGAGCACGACATTATCGTCGTAACCGACAGAAACGCTCTCAGTCGAGATAATGGGCGGTGATAGTTCCTCTGGCTCTGGGAACGTGAAAACGGTCCGTGCATCATCTTCTGGCGCGCGGATTGTCTCCATTTTCTCCAGCATTTTGACACGCGATTGAGCCTGCTTGGCCTTCGTCGCCTTGGCTTTGAAGCGGTCTACGAAGCTTTGCAGATGTGCCCGGCGGAGATCCTGCTTCTTGGCCTGGGCGGCTTGAACAGCGCGCTGGGCAGCCCGTTGGCGGGCAAATTGGTCATAAGGGCCGGAATAGAAGGTCAAGCTGCGGTTCTCAAGATGAAGTATGCTCGTGACGGCCCGGTTCAGCAATTGCCTGTCATGGCTGATAATAATGACTGTGTGCGGATATTTGCCCAGATAATTTTCCAGCCAAAGCGCGCCTTCAAGGTCCAGATAGTTCGTTGGCTCATCCAGCAACAAATAATCTGGTTCGGAAAACAGAACAGCCGCCAATGCAACGCGCATCCGCCACCCGCCGGAGAACGCAGAGCAGGGCATCAGCTGCTGGGCATGGCTGAAGCCCATGCCATTCAGAATCGTTGCGGCACGCGCTTCGGCAGACCAGGCGTCGATGTCCGTCAGGCGCGTTTGAATTTCGCTGATGCGGTTGGCATCTGTTGCGGTTTCAGACTCTTCCAGTAAGGCCGCACGCTCAAGGTCCGCTGCCAGCACCGTATCGATCAGTGAAACCTCATTCGACGGCACTTCCTGTGCAACGCCGCCGATGCGGGCACGAGCGGGCAGGGAGATATCACCGCCATCGGTTTGTAATTCACCGCGGATCAGCTTGAACAGCGTTGTTTTACCTGCACCATTCCGGCCAATCAGGCCAACTTTATGGCCTGTGGGGATGAATGCGCTGGCACCCTCGAATAAGGGCTTGCCTTCAATGGCGAAGTTTAGGTCTGTGATGCGTAACATGGGCGGGGGTTTGCCGGAGCGCGCGTCCCCCGTCAACGCCGCAGATCGCCGCGCGGATAGCCAGACGCAATGGTTTGAGGCAGACTATTGGTAGACGGTATTACAAACAAAGGGGAAAACATATGTTTAAGACCTTAATTGTAGCCACGGCGGCACTTGGCTTCAGCCTTATGGCTGGGCAAGCGAGTGCCGGAAAAACCAACACAACGGATGAGGCAGCCAAACCTGGTCAAAGCCTGATCCACGGCGGCGGCGGCTGCTACGAGGAATATCCCGTGCCGCAATCAGCCAAACCATCGGCTTAGAGCGCGAAACCTAACAAAATTCGCGGCGCAATCCATCGATTGTTTCGCGTTGCTGGCTTTCTACTCGTCCCTCAATGGCGCTGATGTTTTCGGCGGCCTGCAGGAACGCACGCCCTTCATCCGCTGTGACTTTGCCGACTAAGTGCTGTTTTAGGCGACGAATGGCTTCTTCCGGCCTACGGTCCTGCACCAGCCATTTGCCGATCACGATCAGGTCTTCGGCCTCATCAGAGGTCGTATTGAATAAAAGCGCACTCTCATTACGGATGCCGGAAACCTGCTCTCGGGACAACGCGCCCGTCATCTGAGCAAGTGCCATGAATATGCCGACGGCAGCAATTCGCGGATCACCAACTGCATCAAGCGGGTCCGTCTGTGATTGAGCGGTAAAACCGAAGCGCCGGAATGCAGCCCGCACGTCTTCCGTCAATTCAATCGCACCCTTTGTCGCTCGAGATATCATCCGCAACCAGAAGATCACGCCTGCAGCTACAGTCAGAAGGGCGATGAGCCCAAGGATAATATGCATTTTTTGGCCAGCCCTCTATCGTGACGCCCCAGGTACGATAGGCGCATCATCGTAAGTACTCTACGCGCCAAGGCAATTTCATGGCGTGAGATCAGACAGATAAAGGTCCCGTTTCATTCTCGAACTCGATATAAGGCCAAAGATGCGGTTGCTGTCATTTAATGCTAAGTGTAGGCAGGCTCAAACCGGATTATGAACGCCACCCTGCTGGAAGGAATAAGATCATGGATATGCGCGTTGGCGAGAATGACTTCAGCCAAATCATTGAAGCCGACAAAGCGCATGTCTGGCATCATCTATCCCAGCACAAGAAATATGAAACCGTTGACCCGCTCATCATCATTGAGGGCAAGGGCATGCGGGTATGGAATACCGCTGGCCGCGAGCATCTGGATGCAGTTTCAGGCGGTGTGTGGACCGTAAATGTGGGCTATGGCCGTGAGACCATCGCTGATGCCGTGCGGGACCAATTGGTCAAGCTGAACTATTTCGCTAATTCCGCAGGCAGCATTCCTGGTGCCAAGTTCGCGGAGCAATTAATCGCGAAAATGCCGGGCATGAGCCGCGTATATTACTCGAACTCCGGCTCTGAAGCCAATGAAAAAGCTTACAAAATTGTCCGCCAGATTGCGCATAACAAGTATGGCGGTAAGAAGCATAAGATCCTGTTCCGGGATCGGGATTATCACGGCACGACGATCACAGCGCTCTCATCCGGCGGTCAGGCCCAACGGCGTGAGCAGTATGGCCCGTTCACACCCGGCTTCGTCGAAGTCCCCCATTGCTTGGAATACCGCTCCCAGTGGGGCGATGTTGATGACTACGGCATCCGCGCTGCCAATGCGATCGAGGAGGTTATCCTGCGTGAGGGCGCTGATACGGTCGGCGGACTCATCCTGGAACCGGTCACGGCAGGCGGCGGGGTTATAGAGCCACCCAAGGGCTATTGGGACCGGGTGCAGGAAATCTGCAAGAAATATGACATCCTGCTGATCATCGATGAAGTTGTCTGTGGCATGGGCCGCACTGGTACCTGGTTCGGCTACCAGCATTACGGCGTGGAACCAGACATGGTGACCATGGCGAAGGGCGTTGCATCTGGTTATGCCGCAATCTCCTGCACGGTCACGACTGAGGCCGTATTCAATGAGTTTAAGGCTGATCCAAGCGATCCCATGAGCTATTTCCGCGATATCTCTACGTTCGGCGGCTGCGCGGCCGGCCCCGCAGCGGCGCTGGAGAACATGCGTATTCTGGAAGACGAGAAACTCCTGGAAAACTGCACGGAGATGGGGCAATACCTGATCGAGAAGCTGGAAGGCCTTAAGGCCAAGCATCAGATCATTGGCGATGTGCGCGGCAAGGGCCTGTTCTGTGGCGCCGAATTGGTGACAGATCGGGAAACCAAAGAGCCTGTGCATGAAAGCATCGGTCAGGCCATCGTGGCAGATTGCATGTCCAATTCCGCTGTCATAATTGGTGTCACCAACCGGTCATTCAACGGGCTAAACAATACCCTTTGCTTAAGCCCAGCCCTGATTTGCACCAAGTCCGATCTGGATGAAATTACGGATGGAATTGATGGCGCGATAACGCGTGTGCTGGCGGCCTAACGTCAGCTAACGTCTTCGTTACCAACACGGGCGAGCAGGGCGGTGTTACCGCCTGCCGCCGTGGTGTCGATGCACAGTGCGCGTTCGCTGGCATATAACGCTGGCGATATCCGATCCGAAATCAGCGGCAAGATCGGTCCGTTCCGCGCTGCCAATGCGCGGCGGATTGGCGTCAGGTCATCGGCGGAACCAGTGGCCGCGACGGCATCCATTGCCAGTGTTTCAATGGCACCTAGGTCCGCTACGCCATCAATGCCCACAACCGGCATTCCGGCTTCAATTAATGAACCGATAGCAGATTTGATCTTCGGAGCGACCGCGACAACGCTATTGCCAGTCGCTAAAGCCTGCACCGCTTGCGCCATCGCAGCTTCAGTGCTCAGCCCAAGACACAAGACGCGGCCCTTTTCAGCCAGGCGCAAGCGATTGGACTCTCCGGTAGGTCCTGGTAAGTCCACTGGCCCTTGCTCCAATGCCGCCGCCGCCGCCATTGCTTCTGGCACTTTGCCCCTCAAGGCGCGCCGGAGCGTACCAATTCGGTCAAGCCGACCTGACCAATCCTCAGCATCAATCTGATCGAATGCTGATTGGATGACCGAAGCGCTGACAATTACCGATTCATCGCCAATGGAAGGCAATGCTTCAATAACGGCTTTGCGGAATCGGGAGAGGTAGTGCGGCCCACCAGCCTTTGGTCCCGTGCCCGACAGGCCTTCACCGCCGAATGGCTGAGACCCAACCACAGCACCAATCTGGTTGCGATTGATATAAAGATTTCCGATATCCGCCGTCTCAAATACCCGCTGGACCCGCCCATCAATGCGGGTATGCAAGCCCATAGTCAGGCCATAGCCGCGCGCGTTGATATCCTCAACGACGGCATCAATATCTTCCGCATCAAACCGCGCGACATGCAGGACGGGTCCAAACACCTCCCGCACCATCGCGCCAATACCTGACACGCGAAGGACACATGGTGCCACGAAAAGCCCATTTGTGGGCACTGTAAGCGCCTTCAGGAGGCGGCCTTCGCCTGCCTTTTCCGCGCAATAGGCCCCAATAGAGTCTTGGGCTTCGGCATCAATAACCGGTGCCACATCGGTGGAAAACGCCCAAGGGTCGCCAATCTCTAAAGCATCCATCGCACCGTAGAGCATGTCGAGAAACCGCTCCTCAATATCGCGCTGGAGATAGAGAATGCGTAATGCGGAACATCGCTGTCCCGCGCTCTGAAAAGCCGCGGCCACAATGTCGCGAATGGCCTGTTCCGGCAGTGCGGTTGAATCCACGATCATGGCGTTCAATCCGCCCGTCTCCGCGATCAACATCGCATCAGGTGCAGCTGTTTCGGCCAATTGCCGGTCAATCAGCTTGGCGACTTCTGTGGACCCGGTGAAGCAGACGCCGCCGATCATTGGGTTAGATGTCAAAGCCGCACCGATAGCACCGTCGCCAATCACCAATTGGATCGCATCGCTTGGAACGCCCGCTTCAACCATCAACGCTACGGCCTTTTGTGCGATCAATGGCGTTTGCTCTGCGGGCTTTGCGACAACGGCATTGCCAGTGACCAATGCAGCCGCCACTTGGCCCGTAAAGATCGCCAGTGGGAAATTCCATGGTGAAATACAGACGATCACACCGCGGGCCTGGCTATCGCGCTCAGCCTTGGCCGCCTCAACGGCATAAAATCTGAGGAAGTCGACGGCCTCGCGGACCTCCGCCACACAATCGGCCACGATCTTGCCGGCTTCCCGCGCCGCCAATGCAAAGAACTCATAGGCATCGCACTCATAAAGATCAGCCACGCGATTGATGATTTGAGCCCGCTCAGCGACTGGCAAAGCCCCCCACCTGGGCGCTGCCTTAGCGGCGCACTCGACTGCGGCTTCAGCGGTCGCAGGCGTGGCTAATACAACATGGCCGACAATTTCGTCCGGATGCGCAGGATTGGGGATTGCCATCCCTTCCTTGCCCCATTGATAGGGTGCAGCAAAGGGCGCACGCCCAGCCTCAATTGCGGCGACAGTCAGTGGGTCTGTGATGTCCCAACCTTTAGAATTCACGCGTCTGTCGAAGATTGCGCTTGGTCGATCAATAACCGGGCTTGCGGCGGGGCCTTGATCCTCAATCGTCAAAAATGGGTCACGGGCGATGGTTTCGGGCGGTACATCACCGTCCACGATTTGATGAACAAAGGAGGAGTTGGCCCCGTTCTCCAACAATCGCCGAACCAGATAGGCCAGCAGGTCCCGGTGTGCGCCTACAGGTGCATAAATCCGACAGCGAACGCCGGATTCTTCCAAGACCACATCATGCAGCGCCTCACCCATGCCATGCAGCCGCTGGAACTCAAATCCCTGACGGCGCGTGCCCGCAAGATGCAAGACGGCCGCTGCCGTATGTGCGTTATGGGTGGCGAATTGCGGATAGATCCGGTCCGTCATCTGCATCAATTTGCGCGCACAGGCGATGTAGCTGACGTCTGTGTTTGGTTTGCGCGTGAACACGGGGAAACCATCCAGACCCAGCACTTGCGCCCGCTTAATCTCGGTATCCCAATAAGCACCCTTAACCAGCCGAACCATAATCTTTCGGTCAAGGTCTTCAGCTAAAGCATAGAGCAAGTCCAAGACGAATGGCGCACGCGGCCCATAGGCTTGCACGACGACACCAAAGCCGTCCCATCCGGCCAGCCGTTCATCTCTCAGCACTGCCTCTATGACATCCAGTGAAAGGTCGAGCCGGTCTTGCTCCTCAGCGTCTATATTGAAGCCGAGCGCACCATCTTTAGCCGCACAGGCCAATTGCAGCACACGCCCCGCCAGAACGGGTACAACATCCTCACGTTGCCCGTATTCATAGCGCGGGTGCAGTGCGGAGAGTTTCACTGAAATGCCTGGGTTTTCCCGTGTGTCATCGCTTTCTGCGCGGAGCGAGATTGCCGAAATCGCTTGGGAGTACGCGCCGTGATATCGCTGGGCGTCATCCTCAGTCCGGGCTGCCTCTCCCAGCATGTCGTAGGAGAAGGTGTAACCATCATCGCGGGCGTCAGTGCCGTTGCTGATGGCCTCGTCAATCGTTCGGCCAAGGACAAACTGCGCGCCCATTTCCCGCATGGCCCGCGAAACTGCGACACGAACCATGGGTTCACCCAACCGACGGACCACGCCGCGCAATGCGCCTACGATGCCAGGGCTGTTATCCTCATCGATCACCCGCCCCGTCAACATCAGCGCCCATGTGGACGCGTTTACCAGCGACGAGTCAGAACTGCCCAGATGCGTGCTCCAATTGTGGGACGCGATTTTGTCCTGGATCAGATCATCAATCGTCTCCGCATCTGGCACGCGAAGCAGGGCCTCAGCGAGGCACATGAGCGCCACGCCTTCCTTGCTAGAGAGACCATATTCACCAAGAAACTCTTCCATCATTCCGTGGCTGGCACCATCGCGCACAGCCTGGATCATGCGAACTGCATGGGCCGCAATTGCCTCTCTCTCCCCCAGCGTCAAACCCGCGATATCAACGAGCTGATCGAGAGCTTTTTCTTCGTCCGCAATGGCGGATTCGCGCATCCGGGCGCGGATTGCATCCATCATAGAAATCTCCCGGCGACGCTGAGGGGGTGAGGGGAATGGGGCAGAGTATTAGGTTTCCAGCATGATTTTGCCGATGTGCTGGCTGGATTCCATCAGTGCATGCGCTTCTGCCGCTTGATCAAGCGGGAAGGTCTTGTGGATGACGGGCCAGCATTTACCACTCTCAAACAGCGGCCATACTTTCTCCTCCAAGGCACGGCAGATGCTGCCTTTCTGCTCGATCGAGCGTGAGCGCAGGGTGGAGCCCGTGACGGTCAAATGCTTGCGATGGACCAAGCCAAAATCCGCCTCAACCTTGGTCCCGCCCATCAGCGCGACAAAACATAAGCGGCCTTCGCGGGCGAGCAGCTCTAGCTGACGCGGAATATAATCACCGCCAATCATATCCAGGATCACATCGACGCCACGCCCGTTTGTGAATTCCTTGCCAATGGCAACGAAATCCTCTGTCTTGTAGTTGATGCCCCGGTCCGCGCCGAATTCTTCGCAAGCGCGCGCTTTCGCGTCCGACCCAGCCGTTGCCAGAACCGGTGACCCGAAAGCCTTCGCCAGTTGGATACCGGTATAGCCGATCCCACTGGTACCACCTTGGGCCAAATAGACTTCGCCAGGCTTGAGTGCTGCCCGCTCGAATACGTTGGTCCATACGGTGCAGAATGTCTCTGGGACACCGCCGGCTGCATGTAAATCGACCTTCGGCGGCAGCAACATGCATTGTGGTTCCGGCACGTTGACGTATTCGGCATACCCGCCGCCAGAGAGCAACGCACAGACTTCATCACCGACCTTGAAACGGCTGGCACCAGCGCCCAGGGCCACGACTTCACCACTGGCTTCCAGGCCCGGAATATCCGTGGCACCGGGCGGCATGGGGTACAAGCCCATCCGCTGTAATGTATCTGCCCGATTAATGCCTGCCGTTTTCACGCGCACCAGCACTTCGCCCGCTGCCGCTTCTGGCACGGGCCGAGTGCAGATTTTTAAAGCTTCCGGCCCGCCGGGTTCGGGTATCTCAATCGCACGCATTTCTGTTGGAATATTTGGCACTGGGTTTAGGCTCCATTGGTTACATCTGCGGATGGGATCAATGATGATCCGACTCTCACAAACATCCTATCACGCTGGCGATAGAGTCCATGAGCCCGTCATGTCGCTTGTGAGAACATTGATCGCACGAATCGCCACAAGGCGGCGGTCGGCGTGTTGAAGTTTGCACGCATTGGTGGATATCCTGACCGCAACAACACGGGAGAGAGGCTATGTCGCCTGAAAAGAGCAATATCGCAATTCTGAAGAATGCCTACGAAACATGGGCTGCCACGAAGGGCGGCTCGGTCCAAGAATGGCTGGAAATTATGAGGGACGACATCAGTATCCAGTCTGTCGCGGGGGGTGCGACTGGGTTGGAATTCACCAAGAAGGGCGACGGTAAGGCCGCTGCTGCTGAATATTTTGCAGGCCTCACCAGCCAGTTGGAAATGATCCACTACACGGTGGATGAATATTTCGCGTCGGGCGACCGGGTCGTCGCCGTTGGCTCGACCGCATGGCGCAGTAGGACGACTGGAAAAGAGTTTAAGACGCCCAAGATAGATGTCGTTCGCTTTGATGCCGGCAAAATCGCAGAAACTTTCGAGCTATACGACACCGCCAAAGTGCTCGCCGCTTCCCAGCCAGACCTAAAAGCAGTCGTCATGGATGCATATGACGCGCGGCGGCGGGAAAATATTGATGAAATCATGTCATTCTTCCATCCAGACGCTGTCTTCCGGATCGTCGCTAATCCTGAACTGGGCGACCTCAGCCAGACATTGCGCGGGCTCGACGAACTGCGCGCTGCCATGGTTGAGATGTGCAAGGCCTGGGATTGGACGGGCCTACCAATCACCGACATTGTGGTCGAAGGGGACCGGGCTGTCGTCCACACAATCGGCGAAATGCACCACGCACCAACTGGCGGGCGGTTCGACTATGAAATCCTAGACAAGCTCACGTTCAAAGACGGCAAAATCATTGAATTCATCGAGTTTCCAGCCCGCATTTCCCAGATGATCGGTAATTTTCACCCCACCTCACCATGAATTAGATATAATATTCAGTCTGTTGGAATGGTTCGAGGGCAACTTCAATGCGGACCCCAGAGGGTGAAGCCAATCTGTCGCCTCTGCGCGTT